>CACLBK010000022.1 GCA_902605135.1 uncultured Alphaproteobacteria bacterium | reverse complement strand
CACCACAAATTACTTGGGGCACAAGTCCACAAGACGTTGTTGCTATAAATGGTATAGTACCAAATCCTCAAGAAGAGAGTAATCCAAACAGAAAGAAGGCTATGGAGCGTTCTCTTGAATATATGGGTTTAGAACCCAAACAAGAAATACAAAAAATTAAAATTGATAAAGTGTTTATTGGCTCTTGCACTAATGGAAGAATTGAGGATCTAAGAGAAGTTGCTAAAGTTGTAGAAGGCAAAAAAGTTTCTGTAGACTCAATGATTGTTCCTGGTTCAGGTCTAGTTAAAAAACAAGCTGAAGAAGAAGGTTTAGATAAAATTTTTATTGAAGCAGGATTTGATTGGAGAGAGCCAGGTTGCTCCATGTGTTTAGCTATGAATCCAGATCAATTAAAACCACAAGAAAGATGTGCATCAACATCAAATAGAAATTTTGAAGGCAGACAAGGTAGAGAAGGTAGAACACATCTTGTTAGTCCTGCAATAGCTGCTGCCTCTGCAATTAAAGGTTCTTTTGCAACAGCAGAGGATTTATAAATGGAATTATTTAAAACAATAATTGGTATCCCTGCTCCACTACCAATGATTAATGTCGATACCGATATGATTATTCCTAAACAATTTTTGAAAACAATAAAGAGATCTGGTTTAGGTAAAAACTTATTTCATGAATTAAGATACGATATTCAAGGTAACATAAAGAATGATTTTGTTCTAAACTGGGACCCTTATAAAACTTCAAAAATTTTAATTGCTGGGGCAAATTTTGGTTGTGGATCAAGTAGAGAGCATGCACCATGGTCACTTTTAGATTTTGGTTTTAAGTCAATAATTGCACCAAGCTTCGCAGATATTTTCTATAATAATTGTTTTAAAAATGGAATACTGCCAATTAAGTTAGATCAACAAAAAGTAGATTTATTAATGAACGAAGCAGAAAATAAAAATGATGTTTCGGTTGATTTAGAAAATCAAAAAATCACTTATCAAAATGATAAAACAATAGAATTTGAAATTGATGCATTTCGAAAAAAATGTTTGCTAGAGGGTTTGGATGATATTGGTTTGACTCTCCAAAAAAATAAAAAAATTGATATTCACGAAGAAAAAATACACAATATCCAACCTTGGATAGTGTAGTCAAAAATGAGTAATAAAAAAATTTTAATTTTACCTGGTGACGGAATTGGCAATGAAGTTATGGCTGAGGTATTAAAAATAATTGATTGGATGGAAAAAACTAAATCTTTATCTTTTGATATTTCTGAAAGATTAGTTGGGGGTACGGCGTACGATAAAGAAGGTAATTCTATAAGTGATGAAACAATGCAAGTAGCTATGGATTGTGATGCAGTATTATTTGGTGCGGTAGGAGGTGCTAAATGGGATAACGTAGAAAGAGATAAAAGACCTGAAGCAGCCTTATTAAGATTAAGAAAAGACCTTGATCTCTTTGCTAATCTAAGACCAGCGGTTGTTTTAGATGCTCTTTCAGATTCATCATCTTTAAAATCTGATCTTGTTAAAGGATTAGATATTTTAATAATAAGAGAATTAACAAGTGGTGTATATTTTGGACAACCAAGAGGTATATCAAAAATTAGTGAGACTGAAAGTAAGGCAGTTGATACTCAACTGTATACCACATCAGAAATTAATAGAGTTTCACGAGTGGCATTTGATTTAGCTAAGTTACGTAATAATAAAGTTACATCAGTAGAAAAATCAAATGTAATGGAAACAGGTTTATTTTGGAAACAAACCGTAACAGATTTACATAAAAAGGAATATTCTGATGTTAATTTAGAACACATGCTTGCAGATAATTGTGCAATGCAGTTAGTTCGTTATCCAAAACAATTTGATGTCATACTTACAGATAATTTATTTGGTGATCTTTTAAGTGATACTGCAGCTATGCTAACAGGATCTTTAGGAATGCTTCCTTCAGCAGCTCTTGGACCAGTTAAAGAAAATGGAACTAGAGCAGCAATGTATGAGCCCGTTCATGGTAGCGCACCAGATATAGCAGGGCAATCTAAAGCAAATCCTTTAGCAATGATTATGAGCTTTGCTATGATGTTGAAATATAGTTTTGATATGCAAGAAGATAGTCAAATGATTGAGAAAGCTGTACAGAATGTATTACTAAAAGGTTTAAGAACAGCTGATATAAAAGATGGAGCAGAAAAAATTATCTCAACTCAAGAAATGGGCAATGCTGTTATTGAAGAATTAAAAATTTTATCTGGAAATTAAATGACTCAAAAATACAATATAGCAGTAGCAGGAGCAACAGGTGCGGTAGGAACAGAAATAGTTCAAATATTAGAGCAAAGGGATTTTCCAATAGACAATTTATATTTACTTGCATCATCAAAATCAAAAGGCAAAAAAGTAGAGTTTAAAGATAAAGAAATTGTTGTAGAAGACTTATCAGAATTTGATTTTTCAAAAGCTCACATTGGTTTATTTTCACCTGGTGGTAAAATTTCTGCAGAATATGGACCAAAAGCAGCTAAAAAAGGATGTATTGTTATAGACAATACCTCTCATTTTCGAATGCAACAAAATATTCCTTTAATCGTGCCTGAAGTAAACGCTAATGCACTTGATGAATTTTTTGATGATGAAAACAGAACTAATATTATTTCAAATCCTAACTGTTCAACTATACAAATGGTTGTTGCATTAAAACCACTTCATGAAAAAGCAATTATAAACAGAGTTGTTGTATCAACATATCAAGCTGTTTCTGGAGCAGGTAAAACAGGTATGGATGAATTATTTAATCAGACTCAAAATGTTTATGCAAACCAAGAATTAAAAAAAGAAAAGTTTACAAAACAAATTGCATTTAATGCTATTCCACATATTGGAGCTTTTTTAGAAAATGGTAATACAGAAGAAGAGCAAAAAATGATTGATGAAACAAAAAAAATTCTAGACGAGGGAATTAATGTTTCAGCAACTTGTGTTAGAACAGCTGTATTTATCGGCCATTCAGAAGCTTTAAATATAGAGTTTGACTCGCCATTAGATGAAAAAGAAGCTAACGAAATATTATCTAACTCTGAAGGTATTTCAGTAATTGATCATCGAAAAGATGAAGGTTATGTGACTCCTGTTGAAATTGCAGGAGAGGATAAAGTTTATATTAGTAGAATTAGAAATGATCAATCAATAGATAATGGTTTGAATTTATGGGTAGTCTCAGATAATTTGCGCAAAGGAGCAGCACTTAATGCTGTTCAAATTGCTGAGTTAGTAATTTCAAAGTATTCAGAAAAAATAATTATTTAATTGGCGGTCTCGTAGGGACTCGAACCCCAAATCCATGTTCCGAAGACACGTGTGATATCCATTTCACCACGAGACCATTTATTATAATTATTTATTATTGAAATTTTCTAATTTTTGAATGAAATCTTTAAGAATAGGATCTCTTTTTATTTCATAGACTATTTTAATTGGGTGCCTATTTTTATCTGAAGCCCATTTCATATCATCTAAAAGAATTGGAGATGGAATTGTGTTAGTTGGTGCCCAGTCTTCGTTTAAGACATAACCAACAGCTGCCATATCCCAAATTTCTTTTGACCAACCTTTATGGATACTATTGTACTCTTTAAATCGCATTGCAAGAAATTTACCGATTTCACCATGAGGTTCGATGTATTTTTCTATTTCTGGAACTGTTGAAATAAGATGTGAAGTTACTCCCTTACAAGGAACCATAACCAGAGAAACCCCGCTATCAAATAAAACTTGAGCACCTCCAATATCTTGCTTTAGATTAAATTCCAAATTTTGTGGCCAATAAAGCGCGTTACCTCCCAACCAAACTATAACAATTTTTTTTATAATTTCTGGCTCTTTTAATAAAGCAGAGGCAACATTTGAAATAGCGCCGATAGCTAATACATATAGAGGATCTTCTTCAGAACATTTTAAAGCACTTTCAATGATATTATCTGCTGCAGGCGAATTAATTGGTTTTTTTTCAAAACCTACATATTTTCTTGAGCCTTTAAAAACAAAATTATTTTTTTTAAAATTTATTTTTTCTAACAATCGATAGATTTCATCATAACTAAGCTCCATTCCCTTCTTTGGATTATCTGAACGATTATTCATTGAAAAAGGAGCTGCATTTATACTTTGCACTTCTATTTTTTCTTTTGAAAACAACATTTGCACTAAAGCAAATTGATCATCAATTTCATTGTAGGTATCTGTATCAAGAATTGCTTTAATTTTTCCTTTTTTAAACTTAAGTTGTTTTAAAATATCTGAAAAATCTCTTTCTAAAAGCATATCTTAATTTACCAAGAACTATTCGGTTGTGTTAAAAATACCTCTTCTTCATTTGTTGATTTTCTATTTAGTATTTTATTTCTATGCGGATACCTTCCAAATTTTTTAATTGCCACGCTATGATCATCCCAAGCTTTTTTAATATTAGTATATTCTGAATGATTATTTAAATATTGATCGACTAATTTATGACCAAGTCCATGATCCATGATATCCTCACTATGAATTAATGGCAGTAATAAAAAATGTATTTTATCAATATCTAGGCTATCTAAATATCTTTTACTTATAGCTTCTTTAACAATTAAAATACACTTAGTATCCTGGTCATAAGCTTTTGAATTATTTCTGAAAAAATTTCTTGATAGTTGATCAAGTAATATAATCAAAGCTACACATTCTTCAGCATTATTTCTCCAATTATCATACTCATTATTAGTAGCCTTAACGTAATCATCCATAAAAGTACTTTTCAAAATATTATCAAATTCATCATCTTTTTTAAACCACTGTTCAAGTGGAGTTTTGATGAAACAAAATTCTAGAATAGCTTTAGCTCTTTCATTAATCACAGAGCTGTAATATAAATATATATCTTCCAAATGACATTAAGTAATTTAAACAAATCCATTATTCATTGCAGAAAGTGTGAACGCTTAGTTAACTTCCGTGAAAAAATTGCTAAAGAAAAAAGAAAACAATATATTGATCAAAGTTATTGGGGTAAACCGATTACAGGTTATGGAGATGAAAAAGCTAAATTATTAATGGTAGGTCTTGCGCCAGCAGCGCATGGAGGAAATAGAACAGGTCGAGTTTTTACAGGGGATAAATCTGCAGATTTTTTATTTTCCTGTTTATATAAAACTGGATTTGCAAACCAACCAGATTCAGTAGATAGACGTGACGGTTTGGAACTTCAAAATATGTACTTAACTACTGCTCTTAAATGTGTACCCCCAGAAGATAAACCTACTTCACAAGAATTGAAAACATGTTTTAATTTTTTTAATCAAGAAATTACATTCTTAAAAAAAATAAAAGTCATTGTTGCCCTTGGTAAAATTGGTCATGACGCCTGTGTAAATTATTATAAGCAACAATATGAAATACGAAATAAAGATTTTATTTTTTCTCACGGATCTATGAATACTTTACCCGATAAGAAAATTTTAGTTGGTAGTTATCATCCAAGCCCACGAAATGTTAACACAGGCAGAATAGATAAAAGTAAAATGGTAAAACTTTTAAATAATATTAAGAAATTGCTTTAAACTATAATGAAAAATTTTTTTTTAAATGATCCTAATCTCTTAGTATATGGATTTGCCATGGTCTTCTTTGCAAGTTTTGGACAGACTTTTTACATTGCACTATTTAACGATGATATTCGAAATCTATATAAAATTACAGATGGTGAGTTTGGATTAGTTTACGCCATAGCAACGCTTGTAAGTTCATTTTTATTTATTAACTTTGCTAAATTAATAGATAAAATTGATTTAAGATTATATTCCATAGGTATTATTCTTGGTTTAGCTTTTGCTTGTATTGGTTTTTATTTTATTTTCGATAATATTTTTCATCTTTTTCTTATTTTATTTTTATTACGTTTTTTTGGACAGGGGGCTATGACACATGCCGGCTCAACCTCAATGGCAAGATATTTTTTAATTGATAGAGGTAAAGCAATATCAGTTGCAACACTTGGAGGAATGTTAGGCATAATGTTTCTACCAAAGATTGTTGTTAATTTGGACTTATACTATAATTTTAAAACTCTTTGGTTTTTAACAACTTTGACTCTTTTGATCTTAATTCCAATAATTTACTTGATTCTTCATAATCAAAAAAGCAGGGATGCTACACTTCAAAAATATATTGATAATGAGAAAACACATAAAAGTTGGACTATTACAGAAATTTTAAAAGACCGAGTTTTTTTTATCTATTTCCCATTAGCTGCAACCTTTCCATTTATTGGTACAGGATTAATGTTTCATCAGATTTATATTTTTGACGCTAAAGGGTGGACAATGGAAATGCTAGGGAACGGTTATATATATTTTGGATTATTTTCTATTGTAGGATTATTAATAGGAGGGCCCTTAATAGATAAGATAAATACAAAGAAAGCAATACCTTTTGTACTATTACCTTTGTTAGTATGTATCACTATTCTTTTCTTCTTTAATAATTATTGGTCATTCGTGCTTTACATGTCTTTATTTGGATTTAACTTAGGTTTAGCAGCACCGTTTATGGGATCACTCTGGGCGGAAATATATGGAGTAAAAAGTATTGGAACTGCTAAAGCTTTACTGCACGCAGTTGGGGTTTTTGCGAGCGCCTTATCGCCTGTTGTTTTTGGTTATATTATTGATTGGGGTTATGGAATATCAGTTATATTTTTAATCAGCTCCATTATGATTGTTGTATCTTCAATTTTACCTATAATTTATAAAACATGAATAAACAAATAATGGAGAGTCTTAATTTTCTAATCAAGGAATATAAACGATTAAAAAAGAAAAAAGAAAACAAAAGCATCAGCAGTGGTGAACTAGAAACTTTAAAACAACTTGAAAAATACTTAGGTAAAAAATAATGTTTAACGTTATTGATCAATACAATAGTTTTGTTGAAAATAATTTTATTAAAAAAAATAAAGATCAAATTGAATTCTTAAAACAAGCAGATAATGTATGGTCATCTTTTAGTAAAACAAAGTTATTTTTTAAAGATAAAATTTTTGAAGGAATTTATCTCTATGGTCAAGTTGGAACAGGAAAAACATTTTTATTAAATTTATTTTATCAAAATACCAAGATTGGAAAAAAAATTCATTTTAATAACTTAATGAATGAAATCCATGAACAAGTTAATAAATCAGAAAATAAAGAACTTGCAATCGAAAACTATGTAAAGAATTTAAGTAGAGATTTCAAAATAATATTTATTGATGAATTACACATTTTCAATATTGTTGACGCATTAATAATAAAAAAAATATTTAATCATTTTTCTAAATATAAAATATTTATATTACTGTCGTCAAATTTTCATCCAGATAATTTATATAAAGATGGTTTGCAGAGAAGTGACTTTCTACCATTTATTGATTTAATTAAAAAAAATTTTTTTCTCTATGATATTAGTATTAAAACTGATTTTCGTCGACAAACGTTAAATCAATCAAAGACATATTTCACACCTATAACAACTGACACAACAAATGAATTTGAAAAATTATTTAATCGCTTTGTTGATCCCTCCCATTTAACAACTGTAAAAATTAAATCTAAAAGTCGTGAACTAGAGTTTGATAAATGTACATCAAATCTAATGATGATAGATTTTGAAAATCTTTGTGAAGCAAATTTTGGCAATGAAGATTATAAAAATATTGCAGATAGATTTAAGTTGGTATTTTTAAAAAATGTTCCTGTATTTGATAATCAGAAAAAAGATTCGTGCAGAAGATTTATTGGATTAATTGATATGTTATATGAAAATAATTGTTCAATTGTAATTTTAGCGTCAAAACCTATAAATTTATTAAATAATATAAAAACTCTAGAAGAAGAATTTAAAAGAACTGCTAGCAGATTATATGAAATGACTATAGTAAAACCAGATTGATGAAATACATAATCAGATTATTAGTAAGTACAGTAGCTTTATTAATAGTAGTTTATTTTACTGCAGGTTTTTATGTTGCTTATCAAATTTTAAAAATAGATCCAACTTGTGGTTTGCACGAAGGATCTCTTCCTAATTCATGGAGTACAACAGTTGATTCACATGAATACTCAATTCTTGCACAACAAAAAATAAGAGAAAATTTTAACTTTAAGGACTATTATTTAGATGAATGGCAAGATGTATATTTTCAATCTCGTGACTCTGACATTAAGATTAATGGATGGCTGTTTAATTATTTTCCAAATAGACCAATAATAATTGTTACACATGGAATATCTCCAAATGGTAAATGTAAGTCTGAAGCCAATCTTATTGCAGGTCTTCTAGTTAATAAAAATTTTAATGTTTTGACGATAGATTTAAGAAACTATGGTCAAAGTGATACCGTAAGTAGTTATGATGATTTAGGTTTAGAGTCTTATAATGATATTCTCGGTGCATTCGATTTTTTAAAAAAAATTGGTTTTAAGTCAAATAGTATTGGTTTGCACGGAATATCTCTTGGAGCAAGTACATCTATTTTTGCAGCAGATGCAGAACCCGAAATACTTGCTATTTGGGCTGACAGTCCACTAGCTGAATTTAATATGATTCTAAAAGACGAAATAGCAAGATATGGTCTTTCTATAGAATTTGGACCAGCAGTCAGTTTAGCTGGAAGAATCTTAACTGGGATAGACCCAAGAGAATTATCTCCGGCTAAAAAATTATCTGATAAACAATCTTATTTTTTTACTCATGGTGACTCTGATACTAGAATCTTAACAAGACATTTTAATTATTTTAAAGAATACACTAATAAAAAAAATATCAATGCTGAGTTTTGGTTAGTTGAAGGAGCTAATCATTTGGATTCCATGTTAATATACCCTGAGGATTATTCAATTAAGATGGAAGAATTTTTTAATAAAAATTTGAAGTAGGCCGGACTCTAAAACTAGTTTGTACCTTGGCAGACACCTCTCTAGAATAAGAAACTCAACTAATTATCAAACGGCGGGTAAGATAATTAAAAATTCTTGGCGTTCCTCCGAAGCTAAGAAACGAGTATTATCCGGCTTATAAAGAGTAATATCTATCTATTTAAAATTCAAGATTTTTAGTTAAATTTGGCGTTAAATTTGGTCGATTCTTACGAAATGTGGCACTTTTTATCAACATTTTACGAACTTCCATGATAGTAAGAAAAAAAACTAAACCATTAATATTTTGAAATTTAAAGAAAAATACTTACTTATGAAACATAAAAAATATGAAAAAAATGACTGATAATAGACCATTATCACCTCACCTATCTATTCACAAAAGAGTACTTACAGCAGTATTTTCAATTTTTCATAGGATATCTGGAATAGGATTAAGTGTTGGTGCGCTATTAATTTCAATTTGGTTTTTTTTGATTAGTTTAGGCCCGGAATTTTATATTTATTTTGAAACTCTTTCTAAGAGTATTTTGTTTAAACTAGTTCTAATGATTTGGACTGTTGGTATTTTTTATCACTTATTCAATGGATGTAGAAAATTATATTGGTCATTCGGTATTGGAATGGAATTATCTCAAGTATATAAATCTGGATACGTTGTTATATGTTTAACTTTAATTTCTAGTATAGTTGTCTGGTATTTTGCATGAAAAATTATGCACTTAAATGGTTAACCCAAAGAATCACTGCTTCAATTTTAATTCCATTGACGTTTTGGTTTATATACTCTGCAATATCGTTATCAAAGATGACTTATTCTGAAGTAGAAATTTTTTTTCAATCTTATTTTAACGCATTTTTATTTTTCATTATGATGCAATCTATGCTTCTGCATTCAAAACTGGGTCTGCAAACAATTATTGAAGATTATGTCACATCGAAAAAAACAGCCAAATTTATTAAAGTATCAATTAATTATTTTGTTTATTTTATCATGATTTTAATTACTGTAAATTTAGCGAGAATGGTGTTTTAAATGACTAATTCATACAAAATTATTGATCACCATTATGACGTTGTAGTTGTCGGAGCTGGAGGGTCAGGACTGAGAGCTACCCTTGGATGCGCAGAAGCCGGATTAAAAACAGCTTGTATATCAAAAGTGTTTCCAACAAGAAGTCATACTGTTGCAGCACAAGGTGGAATTGGAGCAGCTCTAGGTAATATGGGCGAAGATAATTGGAAGTGGCACATGTATGATACAGTTAAAGGTTCAGACTGGCTCGGAGATCAAGATGCAATTGAATACTTATGTTCTAAAGCCCCTGAAGCAGTAATTGAACTTGAAGAATATGGAATGCCTTTTAGTAGAACAGACGATGGAAAGATCTATCAAAGACCTTTTGGTGGTCATTTAACTAATAATGGCGAGGGAGCACCTGCTATGAGAGCTTGTGCAGCAGCTGATAGAACGGGACATGCTTTACTCCATACACTTTATCAGCAATCACTTAAAAATAATGTAGAATTTTATATTGAATATTTTGTTTTAGATTTAATTTCTGATGATCAAGGTAATTGCATTGGTGTGGTAACATGGTGCTTAGAAGATGGATCAATCCATCGATTTTTATCTCATCAAACAATTCTAGCTACTGGTGGATATGGAAGAGCTTACTTCTCATCTACGAGTGCTCACATATGTACTGGTGACGGTAGTGCAATGGCTTTAAGACAAAACCTACCTCTTTCTGATATGGAATTTATTCAGTTCCATCCAACTGGAGTTTACGGTGCAGGAGTGTTAATCACTGAGGGAGCAAGAGGAGAAGGTGGATATTTAACTAATAGCGATGGTGAAAGATTTATGGAAAGATATGCTCCAAATGCAAAAGATCTAGCATCAAGGGATGTAGTAAGCCGAGCAATGACAATTGAAATTAGTGAAAATAGAGGTTGTGGAGACAATGCCGATCATGTGCTCCTTCATCTTGAGCACATTGATGCTGATACATTACACAAAAGATTGCCTGGTATTTCAGAAACTGCAAAAATATTTGCCGGAGTTGATCTGACTAAAGATCCAATACCAGTTCTTCCAACGGTTCATTATAATATGGGTGGTATACCTACAAACTATAGAACAGAAGTTTTAAGACCAACAAATGAAAATCCAGATAATGTATGTGAAGGTTTAATGGCTGTTGGTGAGGCTGCATGTGTTTCTGTACACGGTGCAAATAGATTAGGAACAAATTCATTAATCGATCTTGTTGTTTTTGGCAAAGCAGCTAGTCTAACATGTAAAGAAAAAGTAAAACCAAATTCTAAAAAAATTGAAATTAGTAAATCAAAAACAGATAATATTATTGAGAGATTTGATAAGATTAGAAACGGCAAAGGAAACTCTACAACAGGAGAACTTCGCACTTCTATGCAACATATAATGCAGCAAAAATGTGCAGTATTCAGAACACATGATCTCATATCAAAAGGTATTGAAGAATATTCAAAAGTTGAAAGCTCAATCGATGACATAGATATTAAAGATAAATCATTAATCTTTAATACAGACTTGGTCGAAGCTTTAGAGTTACACAATTTAATGGCTCAATCAAAAGTTACTCTTCATTCTGCGTTAAATCGAACTGAAAGTAGAGGCGCACATGCAAGAGAAGATTATAAAGAAAGAGATGATAATAATTGGTTAGTTCATTCGTTAGCCTGGTTAAACGATAAGGGAGATGTGAGTATGGGTTCTAGAGGTGTTCATATGAATACTCTAACTAATCATGTTCAACCAATACCACCTAAAAGAAGAGTTTATTAATGGTTCAGTTTACACTCCCTGCGAATTCAAAAATAACTAAAGGGAAAACTCACCAATTAAAAGAACCTGCAAATGATCCAAAGAAACTTGCAATCTACAGATGGAATCCCGAAGATGATAAAAATCCTAGGATAGATAATTATGAGATAGATCAAGAAAAGTGTGGCCCAATGGTATTAGACGCACTTATGAAAATAAAAAACGAAATTGATCCGACTTTAACATTTAGAAGATCGTGCAGAGAAGGAGTTTGTGGTTCTTGTGCTATGAATATTGATGGTGTTAACACATTAGCATGTTTGAAAAGCATGTCCGAAGTTAAGAATGAAATCAAAATTTATCCTCTTCCACATATGCGTGTTGTAAAAGATTTAGTTCCAGATCTAAGTAAAGCTTATCAACAACTAGCTTCCATTAAACCTTGGTTGCAGAGTAAAAAAACAAATGAAGAAGAAAAAAACTTGCGAGACGAAAAAAAACAATCACCAAAAGATAGAGAAAAACTAGATGGTAAATGGGAGTGTGTATTATGTTTTTGCTGCACTACTTCTTGTCCAAGTTATTGGTGGAATGGAGATGAATATCTAGGACCTGCAGTCCTTTTACAAGCAGCAAGATGGGTAAGTGACTCTAGAGACTCAGAAAGAAAAGAGAGATTAAAAGCAATAAATGATTCATTAAAACTTTATAGATGTCATTCAATAATGAATTGTACTAGGTCGTGTCCTAAAGGTCTAAATCCAGCCAAAGAAATTGCGGGACTTAAAAAGGCTATTGTTACAGAATTATAATTAAAGTATAAAACTTAAATGAGAAAAAAAATTGCTCTCATTGGAGCAGGCAATATCGGCGGGACTCTTGCACAACTTGTTAGTTTAAAAGAATTAGGTGATGTAGTTTTATTAGATATTTTTGAAGGGATGCCTAAGGGTAAATCTTTAGATCTTGCTCAGTCATCTTCCATTGAGGGATTTCATGCAGATTTTAAAGGTACTTCAAGTTTTAGAGATATCAAAAATTCTGATGTAGTAATAGTTACCGCAGGTTTTCCAAGAAAACCAGGCATGTCCCGAGATGATCTTGTAGAAAAAAATTCTATAATCATTCAAAATGTAGGGAAAAATATTAAAAAATATTGTCCAAAGGCATTTGTTATATGCATTACTAATCCACTCGATGCAATGGTAAGTGTCCTTCAGAAATCATCAGGCCTTAAGACAAATATGTGTATTGGTATGGCAGGTGTTTTGGATAGTTCAAGATTAAAATACTTTTTATCGAAGGAGTTTAATGTGTCAATTAATGATATCAGCGCTTTCGTCTTAGGCGGTCATGGTGACACGATGGTTCCACTTATGCGATACTCAACAGTATCAGGTATTCCTGTACCTGAATTAATAAAGATGAAATGGACAACAAAAAAAAATATCGACAAAATTATTCAAAGAACACGTGATGGTGGAGCTGAAATTGTTAAACTCATGAATACATCTGCCTATTATGCACCAGCTTCTTCAGCTATACAAATGGCAGAGTCATTTTTGTTAGATCAAAAAAGATTATTACCATGTGCTACATATCTTAATGGTGAATATGGAGTAAAAGGACTTTATGTTGGAGTTCCAGTTATCATTGGCAAAAAAGGTGTTGAAAAAATTATTGAATTAAAACTTAATAATAATGAAAAAAAAGAATTTAATCATTCTGTTAAAGCAGTAAAATCATTAACTACATTGTCTAACAAGCTTCTAAATAAGAAAAATAAAAAATAATTGTATTTTGTATCTAATCTAACTATTACCTTTTTATCAAAATGAATTTGCATGAATATCAAGCTAAAGATCTACTAAGAAAGTACAATCTACCCATACTTGAAGGCAAAAGTTACATAGAAAATGTTGACGATTTAGAAAAAGATTTACAAAATATAAAAGGACCACCTTGGGTTATCAAATCACAGATTCATGCTGGAGGAAGAGGAGCAGGAAAATTTTTAAAACCATTTAATACAAAAGGTGGAGTACAAATAACAGCATCAATTGATGATGCACAAAAAATTGCAAAAGGAATGATGGGTAACATATTGATTACAAAACAAACAGGTAATGAAGGAAAGTTAGTAAATAGAATTTACTTAGAAGCTGGATGTGAAATTGATAGGGAATATTATTTAAGTATTCTTCTTGATAGGAATCAATCAAAATTAATGATGATGGTATCTGACGCTGGTGGTGTGGACATAGAAGATGTAGCTGAGAAAACACCAGAAAGAATTCAATATATTTATTTTGATAACTTAGAAGATTTTACAATTAGTGATAGTCTTCAAAATAAATTAAACTTTTCTATTAATGAGTTTAACCAATTTAAAAAAATTGTTTCAAATTTATGTAAGGCCTATGTTGAAATAGACGCTTCTTTAATTGAAATTAACCCTCTTGTTGTGACAAAAGATGAAAAACTAATTCTTTTAGATGCTAAAATTAATATTGATGATAATGCTCTGTATAGACAGGCTAACATTGAAAAATTAAAAGATACTTCAGAGGAAAACGATTTGGAACTTGAAGCTTCTGAAAATGATATGGTTTACATTAAGCTGGATGGAAAAATAGGCTGTATGGTTAATGGAGCTGGTCTAGCTATGGCAACTATGGATATTATTAAACAATTTGGAATGGAGCCAGCCAATTTTTTAGATTTAGGTGGTACAGCAGATAAAGAAAGAGCCATTAAAGCTTTCAAGATCATTCAATCAGATAAAAACGTGAAATCAGTCTTCATAAATATTTTTGGAGGAATTATCCATTGTGATATGATTGCTAATGGCATCATTGATGCAATTAAAGAATTAGATTTCAAACTTCCCGTTGTTATACGTTTTCAAGGAACAAATTCCAAAGAAGGAAGAGACATTATAAATAATTCATCATTAGGATTAATTTCAATTGATGATTTTTCAAATGCAGCCCAGAAAGCTGTGGAGTTATCAGAATAGTGTCAATTTTAGTTAATAAAAATACAAGACTTATTTGTCAGGGTTTTACCGGTTCACAAGGAACATATCATTCTGAACAAGCTATAGCATATGGTACAAACCTTGTTGGTGGTGTCACGCCTGGAAAAGGAGGACAGACTCATTTAAATTTACCTGTGTTTAATACCGTTGCCGATGCAGTTAAACAAACTGAAGCAAACGCAACAGTTATTTATGTACCTGCAAAGTTTGCTGCCAAAGCAATCCGTGAGGCTTTAGATGCAAATATTGAATTAATTGTTTGTATCACAGAAGGTATTCCAGTCTTAGATATGATTGATTTAAAAAAAAGAATTATTGACAATAAAACATATTTAATTGGACCAAACTGTCCAGGGTTAATCACACCTTCTGAATGTAAGATTGGAATCATGCCTGGCTTCATCCATAAAAAAGGCAAAATAGGAATAGTAAGCAGATCAGGAACATTAACTTATGAAGCTGTTGCACAGACTACAGAGGTAGGATTGGGTCAATCAACCTGTGTTGGTATTGGTGGAGATCCAATACATGGAATGGATTTTATAGATTGTATAAAATTATTTTTAGAAGACGATGAGACTGAGGGAATTTTAATGATAGGTGAAATTGGTGGTGAGGAAGAAGAAAATGCAGCAGAATTTATTGTAAATTCAAAAAGAAAAAAACCAGTTTCAGCATTTATAGCTGGACAATCGGCACCAAAAGGAAAACGTATGGGTCATGCAGGTGCTATCGTTTCAGGCTCAAAAGGTACAGCACATTCCAAAATTAAATCTTTAGAAAAGGCTGGAGTTTTGGTGTCAAAATCCCCAGCATCATTAGGAAAAACTATGAAATTAGCAATGCAAAACGGGAATAATTAGTTTCCATTAGTATGATTGTTATGCGAAATGGTTTTAGTTTAATAGAAATCTATGAATGATACTTTCTTAAACAGTGCTAATGCGCCATATGTGGCTGAACTGTATTCTAAATTTAGAAATGACCCTGAAAGTGTGGACACAACTTGGAAAGATTTTTTTAATAATTTAAATGAAGATGACTACTCAGTTCTTAAAGATTTTGGAGGACCAGAATGGAAAGAACGTCCATCAAGTATAATAGATAAAAATTACATAACTAAGATTATAAAATCAAATGCGAATTACAATTCTGAAGAATTTAGAATTTCAACTTTAGATTCAATTAGAGCATTAAGGTTAATCAGAGCTTTTAGAATTAATGGACATTTAATTGCAGATCTTGATCCATTAGGAATATCTGAAAGAGAGTATCCTCAAGAATTAGACTATAGAAGTTATGGTTTTGATGAATCAGATTTAGAAAAAGAAATATTTATTGATGGAAGTTTGGGTTTAGAAAAGGGTAAATTAAGAAATATTATTAAAATATTAAAAGAAACCTATTCTGCCTCAATTGGTGTTGAATTTTTACATATACAACAAGCTGATCAAAAACAATGGGTGCAAGAAAGAATTGAAGAAGTAAGAAATAAAACAAATTTTACAAATGAAGGAAAAAAAGCAATCTATAAAAGATTAGTTGAATCAGAATTATTTGAACAGTTCCAGAAATAGAAAAATACATCGAACCTCATGGTGAAATCGGTAAATTTCTTGCAATGCGATTTAAAGAGTACAATAGTATCCATAAAGGTTGGTCAAAAGAAATTTGGGATATGGCAGCTGTTGGTTATGTCTTAAACGAAGACTGGGCACCAACTAACACAATTCCATCTCCAATTCTTTTAGATGATATGAAATGGGCTTCAGATAAAAATAGGCACCCAATTAAAATAGTCTATGAAATAAAAAGAGATCCTATTCTTAAAGATTTCATTCAAAAATTAGAAAATTTCAATAATAAATAATTATAATAAATGGTCTCGTGGTGAAATGGATATCACACGTGTCTTCGGAACATGGATTTGGGGTTCGAGTCCCTACGAGACCGCCAATTAAATAATTATTTTTTCTGAATACTTTGAAATTACTAACTCAGCAATTTGAACAGCATTAAGTGCTGCTCCTTTGCGCAAATTATCTGAGACTACCCATAAATTCAAACCATTATCTATTGATTGATCATTTCTAATTCTACTAATATAAACTTTATCCTCTCCTGCAATTTCAACAGGAGTCACATAACCTTCATCTTTTCGATGATCAATTACTGAAATACCTTCAGAGTTAGATAATATTTCGTTAGCTTCTTTTTCATCTAATGGCGAGTCAAACTCTATATTTAAAGCTTCTGAATGGCCGATAAATACAGCTGTTCTAACACAAGTTGCTGAAACATTAATTCCCTCGTCTAGAATTTTTTTTGTTTCATCAATCATTTTTTGCTCTTCTTCTGTATTACCATTTTCTAAAAAAGCTCCAATATGTGGAATAGCATTAAATGCAATTTGTTTTGTAAACTTTTCTTTTTTTAATTCTTGGTTTGCATAAACATTTTGAGTCTGATTAAATAATTCATCCATACCTGTTTTACCTGCTCCAGAAACAGCTTGATATGTTGATACAACAACTCTGTTTATAATTGCTTTTTCATGAAGTGGTTTTAATGCAACAACCATTTGTATAGTTGAACAGTTAGGATTTGAAATAATATTAGTTCTGTTTTCATCATCAAAAAATTCATCAAGTGCATTAGCGTTTACTTCAGGCACGATTAAAGGAATATTTTGTTGCATTCGAAAATGAGAGGTATTGTCTATAACAATACATCCTTTTTTAGCTGCTTTTGGTCCATATTCTGCAGAAATTTTACCACCAGGTGAAAATAAACCAATGTGAGCTTTTGAAAAATCAAATTCTGATAAGTCTTCTACAACAATTTCTTTATCTTTAAACTCTACTTTTTTGCCTTTTGATTTTGATGATGCAAGTAAATATAAATTGTCTATTGGAAAATCCCTTTGCTCTAATATTTGAACTATTTCTGTTCCTACCGCACCTGTTGCTCCTGCTACTGCTATATTGTATTTTTGAGTCATTTAATTTCCAGATAAAATTTTTAATTCTTCAATAACAGCATTGCCCATTTCTTGAGTTGAGATAATTTTTTCTGCTCCATCTTTTATATCAGCTGTTCTTAAACCTTTTAGTAATACATTCTGTACAGCTTTCTCAATCATTTGACTATCTTCTTGCATATCAAAACTATATTTCAACATCATAGCAAAGCTCATAATCATTGCTAAAGGATTTGCTTTAGATTGCCCTGCTATATCTGGTGCGCTACCATGAACGGGCTCATACATTGCTGCTCTAGTTCCATTTTCTTTAACTGGTCCAAGAGCTGCTGAAGGAAGCATTCCTAAAGATCCTGTTAGCATAGCTGCAGTATCACTTAAAAGATCACCAAATAAATTATCTGTAAGTATGACATCAAATTGTTTTGGATAACGAACTAACTGCATTGCACAATTATCTGCAAGCATGTGTTCTAAATTAACATCAGAATATTCCTTTTTATGTAAATCTGTTACGGTTTGTTTCCAAAATAAACCTGTTTCCATTACATTTGATTTTTCTACTGATGTAACTTTATTATTACGTAACTTAGCTAAATCAAATGCCACTCGTGAAACTCTATTAATTTCTGATGTGGTATACAGTTGAGTATCAACTGCCTTACTTTCAGTCTCACTAATTTTTGATATACCTCTTGGTTGTCCAAAATATACACCACTTGTTAATTCTCTTATTATTAAAATATCTAATCCTTTAACAAGATCAGATTTTAAAGATGATGAATCTGAAAGAGCATCTAAAACAACCGCTGGTCTTAGATTAGCAAAGAGATCAAGGTCTTTTCTTAATCTTAATAAGGCTGCTTCAGGTCTTTTATCTCTTTCTACGTTATCCCATTTAGCACCTCCTACCGCACCAAATAATACTGCATCACAATCCATAGCTACTTGCATTGTTTCATCACTTATAGAATTACCTTCTTTATCGTACGCCGTACCCCCAACTAATCTTTCAGAAATATCAAAAGATAAAGATTTAGTTTTTTCCATCCAATCAATTATTTTTAATACCTCAGCCATAACTTCATTGCCAATTCCGTCACCAGGTAAAATTAAAATTTTTTTATTACTCATTTTTGACTACACTATCCAAGGTTGGATATTGTGTATTTTTTCTTCGTGAATATCAATTTTTTTATTTTTTTGGAGAGTCAAACCAATATCATCCAAACCCTCTAGCAAACATTTTTTTCGAAATGCATCAATTTCAAATTCTATTGTTTTATCATTTTGATAAGTGATTTTTTGATTTTCTAAATCAACCGAAACATCATTTTTATTTTCTGCTTCGTTCATTAATAAATCTACTTTTTGTTGATCTAACTTAATTGGCAGTATTCCATTTTTAAAACAATTATTATAGAAAATATCTGCGAAGCTTGGTGCAATTATTGACTTAAAACCAAAATCTAAAAGTGACCATGGTGCATGCTCTCTACTTGATCCACAACCAAAATTTGCCCCAGCAATTAAAATTTTTGAAGTTTTATAAGGGTCCCAGTTTAGAACAAAATCATTCTTTATGTTACCTTGAATATCGTATCTTAATTCATGAAATAAGTTTTTACCTAAACCAGATCTCTTTATTGTTTTCAAAAATTGTTTAGGAATAATCATATCGGTATCGACATTAATCATTGGTAGTGGAGCAGGGATACCAATTATTGTTTTAAATAATTCCATTTATAAATCCTCTGCTGTTGCAAAAGAACCTTTAATTGCAGAGGCAGCAGCTATTGCAGGACTAACAAGATGTGTTCTACCTTCTCTACCTTGTCTGCCTTCAAAATTTCTATTTGATGTTGATGCACATCTTTCTTGTGGTTTTAATTGATCTGGATTCATAGCTAAACACATGGAGCAACCTGGCTCTCTCCAATCAAATCCTGCTTCAATAAAAATTTTATCTAAACCTTCTTCTTCAGCTTGTTTTTTAACTAGACCTGAACCAGGAACAATCATTGAGTCTACAGAAACTTTTTTGCCTTCTACAACTTTAGCAACTTCTCTTAGATCCTCAATTCTTCCATTAGTGCAAGAGCCAATAAACACTTTATCAATTTTAATTTTTTGTATTTCTTGTTTGGGTTCTAAACCCATATATTCAAGAGAACGCTCCATAGCCTTCTTTCTGTTTGGATTACTCTCTTCTTGAGGATTTGGTACTATACCATTTATAGCAACAACGTCTTGTGGACTTGTGCCCCAAGTAATTTGTGGTG
>CACLBK010000021.1 GCA_902605135.1 uncultured Alphaproteobacteria bacterium | reverse complement strand
TCCCGTTTTATACATTATTGAAAATAATCAATATGGAATGGGCACATCTGTAGATAGAGCAGCGGCGGGTTTAGACTTATATAAAAGAGGGGAGGCATTTGGTATTCCTGGTGAGAAGGTAGATGGGATGAATGTGTTCTCTGTTATAGAAGCAGCAGATAAAGCAGGTAAGTATGTCAGAGAAGGGAATGGGCCTTATATTATTGAAGTACAAACATATCGATATAGAGGACATTCAATGTCAGATCCTGCAAAATATAGAACGAAAGAAGAATTAGATAATTATAAGCAAACCGATCCTATTGAAATAGTCAAAGCTGAAATTTTAAAGAAAAAAATTGCAACTAATGATGAAATTGAAAAAATTAATAAAGATACTTTAGAAGAAATTAAAAATGCAGCAGAGTTTGCAACCAACAGTCCTTTTCCAAAGGAGAGCGAACTTTATACGGATGTTTATTTATAAATTATGAGCACAGAAATTTTAATGCCCGCATTATCTCCAACAATGACAGAAGGGAATCTGTCTAAGTGGTTAATTAAAAAAGGAGATACTGTTAAAGCTGGTGATTTGATTGCTGAAATTGAAACTGACAAAGCAACAATGGAAGTAGAAGCGGTAGATGAAGGTGTTGTTCTTGATCTTTTATTTAAAGAAGGAGAAGCTAATATTCCAGTAAATAAAGCTATAGCGATTATTGGTGATCCAAATGAAAAAGTTGAAGTAAAAAAAGAACATCCAATTGAAAAAGTGATTGAAGAAAAGAAAATTGAAAAAAATATTGAGACAAAAATTGAGAATAAGAAAGATGATGTAATCGATACACCATCACATAAAATAGAAGAAGATAGAAATTTAAATTCAGAAGAAATTACAATGCGTCAAGCGCTAAGAGATACAATGGCCGAAGAAATGAGAAAAGACAATAAAGTTTTCATACTTGGAGAGGAAGTTGCGGAATATCAAGGTGCGTATAAAGTAACACAAGGTCTTCTTCAGGAATTTGGCAAAGAAAGAGTATTAGATACTCCTATTTCTGAACATGGATTTACTGGATTAGCAGTTGGAGCAGCATTTAAGGGATTGAGACCAATCTTAGAATTCATGACTTTTAATTTTTCAATGCAAGCAATTGATCAAATTATAAATTCAGCTGCAAAAACACTTTACATGTCTGGAGGACAAATAAATTGTCCTATTGTTTTTAGAGGACCAAATGGTGCTGCAGCCCAAGTTGCTGCACAACATAGTCAGGATTTTTCTTCCTGGTATTCTCAAGTGCCAGGTTTAAAAGTCATTGCACCATCTACTCCTTATAACGCAAAAGGTTTGTTGCGTTCTGCAATATCAGATCCAAATCCTGTAATTTTTCTAGAAAATGAAATTCTTTATGGATTAAAAGGTCCTGTTAATAATGATATTAATTTCTCAATACCGATTGGAAAAGCAAATATTGAAAAAGATGGAAAAGATTTAACAATTGTCACTTATTCTATAATGTTACAGAAATCGAAAGAAGCGGCATTAAGATTAAAAGAGCAATACAATTTAGATGCAGAAATTATTGATTTACAAACTTTACGACCTTTGGATACGGAAACAATATTAAATTCAGTTAAAAAAACTAATAGACTAATCACTGTAGAAGAGTCATGGCCATTTGGTAGTGTTGGTTCTGAAATTGCAAATATTGTTCAAAGGGATGCATTTGATTATTTAGACTCACCAGTGATAAAAGTTAATAGTGCCGATGTTCCAATGCCATACGCATTAAGCTTAGAAAAATTATATCTTCCTCAAGTTGATGATATTATAAATGCTGCAAAAAAAGTAAGTTATATAAAATAAATGGCAATTAAAGTTTTAATGCCTGCATTATCGCCTACAATGTCAGAAGGTGTAATTAATAAGTGGCTAGTTAATATTGGCGATACTGTTTCAGCCGGAGATATTTTAGCTGAAATTGAAACAGATAAAGCAACAATGGAAGTTGAGGCAGTTGATGAAGGAGAAATTACACATTTAATTGATACAACACCAGATAAACAAATTGCTGTTAATTCTGTCATTGCTTTAATCAATGGTAGCAAAGATGAAAAATTAGAAGATTATAATGATAATGATCAAACTGTAAGCAGTGAAGAAAAAAATGAAGTTTCAGAGGCACCTAAAGTAAATACAGAAGTACATAAAAGTCAAATAATAGAAAGAAGTAAAGATTCAAACACTAATCAAAATGCTAATTTTGCTTCACCGTTTGTTAAAAAATTTTCTAAAGATAATAGTATTGATTTAACTCTTATTAAAGGGTCCGGCCCTGATGGCAGGATAATAAAAAAAGATATCCAAAATTTTGAACTACAAATTAATGATGAAAATATTTCTGTAATTGAGCCCTCTAGTATTAGAAAAATAATTGCTCAAAGAACAACACAAACAAAAAATGAGATTCCACATTTTTATCTTACAATTGAAACAAGAATGGACAAGCTTATAAATTTAAGAAAAAAAATTAAT
Source organism: uncultured Alphaproteobacteria bacterium (assembly GCA_902605135.1). Lineage (GTDB taxonomy): Bacteria > Pseudomonadota > Alphaproteobacteria > HIMB59 > CACPNW01. Next base: position 19,346 of record CACLBK010000021.1, on the reverse strand, counting down.
TTAAAAAGTGATATCAAAATCTCTTTTAATGATCTTATTGTTAAAGCATGCGCAATGGCCATAGCCAAAAACCCAGAAACAAATATTTCTTGGGTAAGTGGTAAAATTCACCAATATAAAAATATCGATATTGCTATAGCGGTAGCGTTAAAAGAAGGTTTAATTACGCCTATTGTTAAAAAAGCTGATAAAAAAGGATTAGCTGAAATTTCAACAGAAATTAAATCACTAGTAAAAAAAGCTAATCAAAATAAATTATTACCAGAAGAGTATAGTGGAGGATCTATAACTATCTCAAATTTAGGAATGTTTGGCATCACAGAATTTCAGGCAATTATTAATCCGCCACAATCAAGTATTATTGCAGTTGGATCTATAATTGAAAAACCTGTTGTTAATTATGGTAGCATTGAAATAGGACATACAATGAAATCTACCATTTCAGCTGATCATAGATCTTTAGATGGTGCTGTTGCGGCAAAATTACTCAAAGATTTTAGCGATATTTTAGAGGATCCTTTTCAAATTTGGTTGAATAGCCTGGATATGGAAGTTATTTAAGAGTTATGACAATTTCACGACACCCAGAAAAAGTTAAAAATAAAGTAAATCCAATACCAAAAAAACCAGATTGGATAAGAGTAAAGGCTCCAACTTCTAAATTTTTTAAAGAAACAAATAAAATTTTAAAGGATAAAAAAATTGTAACTGTGTGCGAAGAAGCTGCATGTCCTAATATAGCTGAATGTTGGCAAAAAAAACATGCTACTTTTATGATTTTAGGTGATATTTGTACAAGAGCTTGCGCATTTTGTAATATCAAAACAGGCAAACCTCAGTTTATTGACCATGGTGAAGCAATTAGAATTGCTGAGTCAGTTAAACAATTAAATTTAGAACATGTTGTTATAACAAGTGTTGATAGAGATGATCTAATAGATGGAGGAGCAATGCATTTTATAAATGTGATTGATTCTATAAAATCTTTAAATCCAAATTGTACAATTGAAATTTTGACACCAGATTTTAAAAATAAACCTGAGGCGATAGATATACTATCAAAAAATTTACCTGACGTTTTCAATCATAATTTAGAGACAGTTCCAAGATTATACCCATCAATCCGACCAGGTTCGCGATATTTTATCAGTTTAAGTTTACTTAGCCAAATTAAAGAAAAGAATCCAAATATTTTTTCTAAATCTGGATTAATGGTTGGTCTTGGTGAAACAAAAGAAGAAGTTTATCAAGTAATGGATGATTTACGTGCGGCTGATGTAGATTTTATTACAATTGGTCAATATTTACCACCAACACCGAAACATGCTAAGCTAGAAAAATTTATTACTCCAAAGGAATTCGACGATTATAAAAAAATGGCTTATGCAAAAGGCTTTTTAATGGCTGCATGTTCACCACTAACTCGTTCAAGCTATCACGCATCAGATGATTTTAAAATTATGCAAGAAAATAGGAAAAATAAACTTTATTCAATTCAATGAAATCATCAAATAGGGAGGAAATTGTCGATCACGACGCTAAAGGGCTTTTTGATATAGTATTAGATATTGAGAGTTATCCATATTTTATTCCATGGTGTTCAGCAATGAGAATTCATTCAAAAAACAAAAATGAAATATATGCCGATATGGTGGTATGGTATAAATATTTTATGCCTCAAACTTTTGGATCACATGTTACTTTTGATAAAAAAAGACTTTCAATTACTACAACTTATATTGAAGGACCTTTAAAAGATTTAAAAACTAGTTGGGTTTTTGAATCACTAAAAAAAAATCAAACACTAATACATTTTAATGTTGAATTTGAGTTTAAACGGTTTTTCCATCAAAAAATCGCTGAAGCATTTTTTCCATTGATTGAAAATAAAATGATTGAATCATTTAAGGTACGAGCCGATGAAATTTTAGAATAATTGATTAATTTTTCTAAAAATAAAATCTCTAGTCTTTCTCTGTATGTCCAATCTTTTTCCTTTGTATATTTTCTTGAAAATATAATTATTTTTATTTATTTTAATTCCAATATATACTAATCCTACTGGCTTTAACTTTGTCCCACCACTAGGTCCTGCTATACCTGTTGTTGAGATGCAGATTTGTGTTTTTTCATTTTTGTACAGACCATCTATCATTTCCTCAGCTACTTCTTTACTTACAGCTCCAAATTTAGAGAGATTAGTTTTTGAAACAGATAAATATTTAGATTTAGCTTTATTAGAATAACTAATAATTCCGTAAGAGAAAATTTTTGAAACTCCACTATATTTTGTGATAGTGTTTGCTATTAGTCCACCTGTGCATGACTCAGCAACTGAAATTGATATATTTTTTTTTATTAATTTATGTATAACTTTATTAATAATAGGCATTTACAATATAAAGAATTATTATTGTATATATTCCTGCTATTAAATCATCAAGAATTACACCAAAAGCTGATTTAAGCCTCCTGTCTGCTATGTTTGCTGGAAAAATTTTCAATATATCAAAAAAACGAAATAAAATAAAAATTAATATCATTGTGACATAAGGATTTATTATCTTAATTTGATCATAAAATATTAAAATTAAGTATACACCTAAGAATTCATCAATAACTATTATTTTTGAGTCATGTGATTGGGTGTGTGAAGAGAATTTATTAATAAAAAATAAAGATAGTAAAAAGATTATAAAAAAAATAACTACAAATATTTCTAAAGAAATAAATTTGTATTCAACAATAGGAAATAAAATAACTATAGATAAAAAAGATGCAAAGCTTCCTGGCGGTATAAATTTAATATATCCAGCAAATGATAAAGATACAAAAAAATTAGCTAATTTTTTCATCTGTTATATAAACTATTGACTCGGCTGCAATTCCTTCACCATTACCAATAAAACCAATCTTCTCATTTGTAGTTGCTTTAATAGACATAGAGCTATTTTTAATTTGAAGTAATGTTGAAATATTTGTAATCATTTTTGAAACATACTTATTAATTTTAGGTTTTTCAGCTATTATATTTATATCTAGATTGATTATGGAATAACCTTTTTCTTTAAGTTTATTTCTGCAATAAATGATAAATTTAGATGAATCTGCATTTTTCCATTTTTTATCTGTGTTTGGAAAGTGATAACCTATGTCTCTCATAGAGAGCGCTCCAAAAATACTATCACAAATTGCATGCAGTACAACATCTGCATCAGAATGACCAATTAATTTAGAGAAAGGAATTTTAACACCCCCTAATATTAATCCATTTTTGGTTTTTTTATCAATTTGATGAATATCATAACCAATACCGTATTTTGTTATGGGCTTTCTGTATAAATTAAATAACTGAATATCTTCAGCGTAAGTAATTTTAATATTATTTTTTTCACCTTTGATCAAATTTATTTTTATTTTTGATTTTTGTAATAGTCCTGCATCATCATTAAATTCGAAATTTTTATATTTAATATGTTCTTTTAATATTAAATTATAATTAAAACCCTGAGGTGTTTGTACATTGATTGCTTTTGTTTCCAATTTACTTTTCTTTACTAATTGTCTGTCGTTATATTCAACATATGGAATTGCATTAGTATTTTTGCCTAATTTAAAAATAATTTTTTTAATTAATTTATTACTACATAAAGGACGAGCAGCATCATGTATTAATACATTTTTAATTTTAAATTTTTTTAAATTTTTTAAAGCATTAAATGATGAGATTTGTCTTGTAAGTCCAGGTTTTGAATAGGTAATTTTTATTTTCCCAGAAACAGCCTTATAATTAAAGTAATTGTTTTGATATTTTTTATCAATTGAAATATTAATAATATCAAAGTTTGATAAATCTAAATTTGAAATAAAATAATTTAAAAAATTTGTATTCCCAATTTTTAAGAATTGTTTTGGAATTTTTTGACCAAATCTCTTTCCTTTTCCACCAGCTAGAATTACAAGTGCATTTTTCATCATTTTAATTTATATACTATACAGTTTTACTATCATTATTTAAAAACTAACTAAAGTATACAGTGTTTAACCTATCAAAATTACTTAAATCTATTCATCTTTCAAGATTATCTTTTTATTTTTTAATCTTTTTAATCATATTGAGTTTTTCGATCACATTCTACTTATTGCTTCCAAATAACGATCTAGTAAAAGATCCAAGAAGACTCCAATTTTTTTTATTGGCAGATGTAATTTTTGTCATTTTATTGATATCCATAATTATTAGACAAATTGTTCTGATTTTAGTGAGAAGAAGAAAAAGTTATGATGAATCTCGATTATATATAAAATTTGTCAATTTATTTGCCGCGATGGCTTTAGGACCTGCCATTGGTTTAGTTATTATAACATCATTATTCTTTAATTTAGAATTAAGAACTTGGTATGGAGATGCTGTAAGAGACGCAGTTGTTAATTCTAATATTGTAGCAAGAAATTATGAAAATGAAATACAAGCAGAAATTGTGTCTGATACTCAATTAATTATGAGAGAGATATTAAAAGTTTCTCAAAATAATGAGGTTAATATTCAATCGATTAGAACAGCTTTAAGTGAATTTATTAACTTAAGAACAATTTCAAGTATTTATATTTTTAATACAGAAGGCAATATATATTTAAGTTTAAAAGATCCTGATAATAAAAATTTTTCAGTCCCTTCAAATGAAATATTTAAAGTTGTTAATCAAAACCGTGTTTACATTTTCCAATTAGATAAAAATTCTATCACTGCCTATAAAAAAATAAATTTTTTAAATGATGTTTATATGCAGGTTAATAGAAATCTAAATACTAATATCTGGGATCATATTAGCGCTACAAAAGAGGCATTTGAAATTTATACCATTAAAGAAGTGGAAAGTTCAGGAATTCAAATAACTTATTCAATGATATTTGTTCTTTTCTCTATATGTTTTATATTAGTAGCAATTTTAATTGGCTTTAATTTAGCTAGTAATCTTAGTAAACCAATTACAAATCTAATCAAATCAGCAAATAAAATATCAGAAGGAAATTTTGATGCTAAAGTTAGTGAAACAGATCAATTTCAAGAGATAAAAATATTATTATCATCTTATAATAAAATGATTTCTGAAATTGAAAATAAGCAAAATGAATTAATATCAAAAAGTCAAGAAGATGAAGAAAAAAGAATTTTTATAGAGGCTATATTAAGTCTTTTAACAATAGGTGTAATTTCTTTAGATAAAAATTTTAATATTTTATTATACAATAAAACTTTAACTAAACTTTTTAGAAGCACTAAAACTTTTAAAATAAATGAAAATTTTCTCTCCTATTTCCCTGAATGGAAAAAGATATTTGAGAATTTTGAAACCTCAAATAAAGTATTATTAAATTTTCAATACGATTTTATATTATTTGATGATCAAAGAAATTTTAATATTAGAATTATTAAAGAAATTAATGATAATAAAATTGAGGGGTATGTTGTTGCTCTAGATGATGCTACATCTTTAATTTTAGCAGAAAAACATGCAGCTTGGTCTGATATAGCAAGAAAGATAGCACATGAAGTTAAAAATCCTCTTACCCCTATTAAACTCTCTGCTGAAAGAATAGAAAAGAAATTTTTAGATGCAAAAACAGATAAGGAGGATATTTCACTTTTAACTAAAACAATATCACGACAAGTAGATGATATTGGAAAGTTAGTTGATGAATTTTCATCTTTTGCTAGAATGCCTGAGGCAGAAATCAAACTTGATAACCTATCAAAATGTTTAGAAGAGGCATTCCTTCTCTATTTCAATACAAGGAAGGATATAAAACTTAATTTAATTAAACCTGCAAATGATATTTATTTTCACTTTGATACTCTTCAAATCTCAAGATGTTTTAATAATTTAATTAAAAATGCTATAGAAGCTGTGGAAAAAATACAAAATCCTGCAGTCGAAGTATCAATGGATACTGATGCTAATAATATAAGAATAAAAATAAAAGATAATGGTTTGGGAATTGATGAGAAATTATTGAGTAAAATATTTGAGCCCTATTTTACAACTAAAACCAAAGGAACTGGTCTTGGATTATCTATAGTAAAAAGAATTATTGAAGATCATGGCGGTAAAATAAAAATTGAGAAAAATAAAAATATGGCTGGAACAACATCACTAATTAATTTTGAATACAATGCATAAAGTTTTAATTATAGATGATGAAAAAGATATTTGTTTTCTTATTTCAGAAATTTTAAAAGATGAAAATTATAATACTTCAATTGCTCTTAATTCAGATGAAGCAATTAGTAAGTTTAATGAAGTTAAACCCGATTTAGTTATTTTAGATGTATGGTTATCTAACAGTAAATTAGATGGTATTGAGATTTTGAAAGAATTCAAATCGATTGATAGCAATATTCCAATTATTATTATAAGTGGTCATGGAACTGTTGATCTTGCAGTAAAGTCTATAAAAAATGGAGCATACGACTTTTTAGAAAAGCCATTCAATAGTGAGAAATTAATTATTCTCACTAAAAGAGCAATAGAAAGTTCATCACTATTGAGTGAAAATAAAAATTTAAAAGATACCTTAATCAAAACAACACCATTGATAGGGAATTCAGAATTTGTTAAAAAAATTAATAAACTTTTAAATGAGCAGAGCTCAAGTAATTCTAGATTATTAATTGAAGGACCATTTGGAACAGGAAAAAAACATTTTACTAATTTAATACATCAAAATTCACAATATAGAGATAAGCTTCCTATATCAATTGATTTTAAAAAACTAACAAATGAAGCATTAGATAATATGTTTGTGGAAAATAAAAACGCAATTAATGAAAATATTTTTTATCGATCAAATAATAATACATTAATACTACTTAACATTGAAACACTACCAAATATTTATCAAAAAAAACTTTTAAATTTTCTAGAAAACAAAAAATTTTTTGAAGATCTTGATATTAAATTGAATCATAAAATTATTACAATTACTGAGAAAAATTTAGAAATAGAAATTGAAAAGGGTAATTTTATTAAAAGACTATATGATAGAATTTCAACAGAATTTATAGAATTTAAATCCCTCTCTGATAGGAGAGATGATGTTCTTCCTATTCTTGATTTTTATTTAAATGAAAAAAGTGGAGGAAATTTAAATTTTAAATTTTCTTCTAGAGCTCTAACTAAGTTACAAATGTATGATTGGACTGGGAATATATCTCAACTAATTAACTACGTAGAGAAAAGTCTAATTCTTAATCAAGACCAAAATATAAAAGAGTTAGAGGTTGATGATTTAGCTCTACAAATGGGAGATGAGACTGCGTCAAATTCTTCAAATAATTCACTGGATTTGTCTCTTAAAGAAGCCAGATACGAGTTTGAAAAAAATTATTTGATATCGCAAATTAAGAGATTTAATGGTAATATAACAAAAGTTTCTGAATTTACAGGAATGGAAAGAACTGCTCTTTATAGAAAATTTAAATCACTAGATATTAAAGTAGAATAACTAATAAATGAAAACAATTATTTGTGGTGCTGGAGATGTTGGATATAGCATAGCTGATAAACTATCACGAGAAAATTTTGAAGTTACAGTTATTGATGAAGATGAAAATAGATTAAATAAAGTATCTGAAACTTTGGATGTTAAAACAATAAATGGTATTCCTAGTATGCCATCAGTTTTAGAGAGTGCTGGTGCAAATGGTTGCGAAATACTAATTGCAGTTACTAAGAGTGATGAAACTAATATGGTTACTTGTCAAATTGGTTATTCTTTATTCAAAATTAAAAAGAAAATTGCAAGAATAAGACAACAAGATTATTTAAAAAATGATTGGAAAAATTTATATAACGATGAAAATTTCCCAATAGATGCAATTATTTCTCCAGAACAAGAAGTTGCTAAGGGTATATTTAGAAGATTAATTTCTCCTGGCACAATAGACATGGTTGAATTATCTGATAAAAAATTAAAACTAATTGGTCTAAAATGTGAAGACAATTTTTTACATTCAGGCCTATCTGTAAGAGAATTATCAGAAAAATTTCCTGACTATTTAGCAAACATAATGTTTATATTTAGAGGTGATCAAAAATTTACAGTAAATTCTTCAACTAAAATTGAAAAAAAAGATACCATCTTTCTGGTTGTGGAAACTGATAATTTGAAAGACGTGTTATCTGAATTTGGCCATCAAGAATTGCAGGTAAAAAAAGCTGTGATTATTGGTGGTGGAAATATAGGATTTTCACTTGCAGAATTAATTGAAAATTCTGAAACATATATAAAGACTGAACTTATTGAGGCTAATAAAGAACGCGCAGAATTTCTTGCGTCAAATTTAGAAAATATCACAGTGACATGTGGAGATGGTCTGGACAATGAGATACTTGAAGAGGTAAACATATCAGATTCAGGCTACTGTATATCAATTACAGAAGATGATGAAGTTAATATACTATCATCCTTATTAGCTAAAAGAGCAGGAGCTGACACATCAATAACTTTGATTAACAATAGTAATTATTCATCTTTGTTGTCTAATATTGGTGTTGATATGACCATAGATCCAAAAATAATAACAATTTCTAAAATTTTGGAAAAGGTTAGGGGTGTAAAAATAAGAAACGATTATTCTATAGGTGAAGGTTTTGGAGAGGTAATAGAGGCGGATATTCAATCAGAATCATTTCTTTGTAATAAAAATCTTAAAGATTTAGAATTACCAAAAGGTATACGTATTGGGTCAATTGTAAGAGATAAAAAAATTATAATCCCTAATAGTCAAACTGTTTTTAAAGAGAATGATGATGTTGTTTTTTTTGCAGAAACAAACTGCATAAAAAAACTAGAGAAACTTTTATCAAAAGTTTAATTGAATGCCAAATTTTGCTTTTATAAATAACAAATTAGTAAATTTTAAATCTGCAAAAATTCATATAGAGGATAGAGGATTGCAATTTGCTGATAGTGTTTATGAAGTTATAGCAGTTTTGGATAATAATTTAATTGATTTAGATTTTCATCTTAAGAGATTAAAATATTCTCTTCGTGAATTAGAAATTAAATTTACAATCAATAAAAAAAACCTAACTAATATTTTTCTAAATCTAATAAAGAAAAATAAAACAAGAAATGGTATAATATATTTACAAATTACAAGAGGTATTCAATTTAGAGAACATAAATATCAAAAAAATTTAATCCCAACTTTGATTGTATACACAAGAAATAAAAGTTTTAATTTACCTGGAAAAAAATTTGTAGGAGTAAATTCAATTACATACCAAGATCTTCGGTGGAAAAGACGAGATATTAAAACAGTAAATTTGCTTCCAAATATTATAGCAGCAAACATGGCCAAAAAGAAAAATGCTTATGAGGCAATTTTAATTCAAAATGGAAAAGTGACTGAGGGCACATCATCAAATATTTGGATTATAAAAAGAAATAATTTAATAACTCATCCAGCTAACTCAGATATTTTAAAAGGAGTAACTAGAACATCTCTCTTAAAAATTATAAAAAAAACTAAACTTAAATTAATAGAAAAACAATTTACTCATAAGCAATTATTTAATGCAGATGAAGTATTTTTAACAAGCTCTGGAAGTTTTATTACTCCTATTATAAAAATTGATAATAAAAAAATTAATAATGGTAAAATTGGCAATATCACATTGAAACTAGCAGAAATGTATACTGAAGCATGTACAAATGGATAATATAAAGCAAGAGGACATAGAGGACATTTGTTTTAAAGTAAGTCGAAATATTATTTTACCAAAATTTAAAAATTTATCAGATGATGAAATTAATTATAAAAATGGAACTGATTTAGTAACAGCGGCAGATATAGAAGCAGAAAAAGAATTAAAAAAAAATTTGTTAAAAATTTTACCTACCTCAAATTTTATAGGTGAAGAGGAATATTCTAGAAATGAAAATATATTAAATTTTTATAACGAATATGCCTATTGTTGGACTGTCGATCCAATAGATGGAACAACAAATTTTACTAATGGTAAAGATAAATTTGCAATTATGATAGCCTTAACATTTAAAGAAAAAATTCTACGTTCTTGGATATATAAGCCACTAGAAAACATTATGTGCTCAGCTATTGTAAATGAGGGTGCTTATATTAATAATAATAAAATTGTCACAAAAGGTGAAAATATAATTGAAAAAACTACAGGATCAATAAGCACAAAGTATTGGGAACCAGGATTTAAAGATAAATTAAAAGTTTTTAAAAATATTTTTAAAGAAGTTAATTCCTATAGGTGTATTGGCTTTGAATATATAGATATAGGTATTGGGATTAGAGATTTTGCTATCTTATCTAAATTATCTCCCTGGGATCATATTCCAGGCATTCTTTTTGTCAGAGAAGCAGGTGGTACTGATTTAGATTTTGATAAAAATAAATATGATTTTACTAAAAAGAATAAGAATTTAATTGTTACTAATTCTGAAGATTTGAATTTCAAAATTTTAGAAAAATTAGGAGAATATTTATGAGTATTGAAAATGTATCTTTTATAGGCTTAGGAGTAATGGGTTATCCAATGGCAGGCCATCTTCAAACCAATGGTTATAATGTAACTGTTTATAATAGAACTACTGCAAAAGCGGAAAAATGGATAGAAGAATATAAAGGCAGTATGGCTAAAACTGCTGGTGAAGCTTCTCTAAGTGCAGATATTGTTTTTATGTGTGTTGGACGTGATGAAGATATTATTGAAGTAATGGAAGGTGAAAATGGAATTGTTTCAAAAGTAGTTGAAGGAACAATAATTGTGGATCACACAACAGCTTCTGCAGAAATAGCAAGAAACTATTATCAAAAACTTAAGAAAAAAAAATTAAGTTTTCTTGATGCCCCAGTATCTGGCGGTCAAGCAGGAGCAGAAAATGGAGTTCTCTCTATTATGATAGGTGGGGATGAAAAAGATTATAATACTGTTAAGCCAGTTCTCACATCATATGGTAAAGCGGTTGAGCTGATAGGTCCATCTGGATCAGGTCAAATAGCTAAAATGATAAATCAAATTTGTATTGCAGGATTAGTTCAAGGTTTATCTGAGGCAATGGCTTTTGGAAAAAAATCAAATGTAGATATGGAAAAAGTTCTTAGTGTAATATCCAAAGGTGCAGCTCAGTCCTGGCAAATGGAAAACAGATATAGAACTATGCTTGATGGGAAGTTTGATTATGGTTTTGCTGTAGATTGGATGCGCAAAGATTTATCTATTTGTTTTAATGAAGCTGATAAAAACGGTGCAAACCTTCCTATTACAAAAATAGTTGATAAATATTATGAAGAAGTTCAAAAAAATGGCGGTAATAGATTTGACACTTCATCTCTAATGACTCTTGTTGATAAATAAATGCCAAGAAATTTAACGTTAGCAGTAATATTGTTAACTGCCTCTTCTTTATTTTGGTCAGGAAATTTCTTTTTTGGAAAAGTCGCTCATATAACCGATCTTTCACCTTTTAAATTAAGTTTTTATAGATGGTCTTTAGCTTTGCTATTACTTCTACCATTTACTTTTAAAAGCATTATTAAAAATTTTAACTATTATAAAGAAAATTTGTTACTTATGACTATATTAGGTATTTTAAGTGTTACAATATTTAATTCATTTACATATATTTCATTGCAGACAACTTTAGTTTTAAACTCGACTATAATGGCATCTACTGCACCTGTAATTATGATTGGTTTCTCTTGGCTGATGTTTAGAACTAAAATTTCAAAACTGCAATTAATTGGTATAATTTTGTCTCTATTAGGTGCTTTAGCAATAATTTTAAAAGGAAATTTAAATAATTTATATACTCTTAATTTTACTATTGGAGATATATGGATGTTTCTTGCCGTTATATCTTGGTGCTTGTACTCTGTGTTGTTAAAAAAAATGGATACATCAATTTCTCAACTAGCAAGCTTAGAAGTAATGATTATTATTGGTTTATTTTTTATTATTCCATTTTATTTTTTTGAATCTTTCAATGGTACCTTTCTACTTTCATCATCTTCTGATTTTTTTATTATTATTTATGTTGCTATTTTTGCAAGTATTGCTGCTTTTTTTGCTTGGAATAAAGGTGTATATTTAATTGGACCAAATAGAGCTGGTTTATTTTTGCACTTTATTCCTGTCTTTGCATCAATTTGGGCAATTACTTTTTTAAATGAAAATTTTGCTATATTTCATATTGTAGGTATTTTTTTTATAATTACAGGAATTATATTATCTAATATAAGTATTAAGAATGAACAAAATAGTTAAAACTAATCAGGAGTGGAAATCTCTTCTTACAGAAGATGAATATTATGTAACAAGACAAAAGGGAACAGAGCCACCATTCTCTGGTAAAAATTTTGAAATTATTAATGGTGGTATTTTTAAGTGTAAATGCTGTGGTAATGAGTTATTTAATAGCTCAACTAAATATGATTCTTATTGTGGATGGCCAAGTTTTTTTGAACAAATATCACCTGAAGCAATTAAAACAGAATATGATAGATCACATGGGATGGTGCGTATTGAAATTATGTGTGCCAAATGTGATGCTCATTTAGGTCATATTTTTGATGATGGCCCAGAGCCTACGGGCAAAAGGTACTGTGTAAATTCTCTATCTATTAATTACGAAGAGATTGAATAATACTTTTTATACGCTCCTATTCTCATCAATAGGTCATGCCCTCATGCATATGTTTGCAGCATTTTATTTTGTGATTGTTCTGACTATAGAAAAAGAATGGAATATTTCTTATGATCAGCTAATTAGATTATGGTCTCTTGGAGCTCTACTAATTGGTTTGGGAGCAATTCCTTTTGGGTGGTTAAGCGATAAATGGTCCCGTTCAGGAACAATGACAATTATGTTTATAGGAATGGGATTAGCTTCTATATTATGCGGTTTAAGTACATCAGTTTCTTTTTTATTTTTTTCTTTATCACTTCTTGGACTTTTTTGCTCAATTTATCATCCTGTAGGTATTCCTTGGGTAATTCACGCAGCAAATAAACAGGGAAGAGCACTTGGTGTAAATGGTATTTTTGGCGGAGTAGGGATAGGGTCTGGAGCATTTGTAGCTGGTACTCTGACAGAATTACTAAATTGGCAACTAGCATTTATATTGCCTGGTTTAATATCAATTATTATTGGATTAATTCTTATATACTTAATCTTAATAGATAAAATATCATACAAAAATTATTTTATTAAAAATGATCAGCAAGATCATTCGCGTAATGAAATGATTTTGATTGCATTAATAATGCTTTTATCAATGTTTGCTCTTGGATTATCTTTTCATAATATGCAAACAGCCTTACCTAAAGTTTTTGAGATACGAATTGGTAATACAAACTCAATTCAAATTGGATTTATGATTGCAATTATCTATTTTATTTCTGGCGCAACAACATTTGTCGGTGGTTTGCTTGCAGATCGATTTAATTTGAAAGTTATTTACTTAGTTGGCATATTTTTTCAGTTTCCTTGCTACTTAGGTATAGCATACATATCTGGCTATTCATTAGTAGTGTTATGTATTCTGGCTGCAGTATTTAATGCTAGTATTCTTCCAACAGAAAATCTTCTTCTTGGAAGATTTACACCACAAAAGTATCATGGAGTAGTATATGGAATCAAATTTATTTTAGCATTTGGTTCAGGGCCAATTTCAGTATTTTTAATTTCAGAAATATACTCCATAACTTTAGAGTTTACTTATCTATTTTTGATTAATGCATTAATGATGGCTTTAGTGTCAATTTTCATTTTATTTTTACCACTGAGATCAAAAGATAATTTAGTAACTAATTAATTATCAAAAATAAAAGTAATTCTATGGTAGATCTATTCTTTTTCAGCGTAAATATTTATTACATCTTCAATATCGGTTTTATTAAGATCTAAAGGTGATTTATTGTTATCAATTGAAAATAACTTATAATCATATTCTTTAAAAAAATTTTGGATTAAATTTTTATTTTCATTTCTAACTTCAATAATTATTTTTGGTTTATGAATTGATATTATATTTCTACTACCTTCTAAAATTTTAAAATCTTCTCCTTCAGTATCTATTTTAATGCCATTAATTTTTATATCATTAGGTATTTTAAGTGAGTCAAGCTTAATTGTTTGCATTAGAATTCCATCTTTGTCAATTTTTCCACCCTTTGATAAATATGAATTTTCTTGAACATTTTTAAATTTAGATGTTCCATCAAAATTAGATACAGCCAATAAATGAGGACTAACTTTACTTTGCAGGTTGTTCAGTCTTAAATTTGTTAATAGTCTTGAAAGATTTACAAACAAAGGCTCAATAGATATCACCCTATTAGAAGAGTTGGATATTAATGATGTCAAAGTATAAAGTCCAGTGTGTGCTCCTACATCAATATATAAACCTTGCTGTTTAGATATATCATACCAAAGATCTAAACTAGCTATGTCATGCGAATCTTTCCAAAAAAATTTAACAGCTGATGAATCATCATTTAAAATATTTAATATCCTAAAAGATGCTTTACTGATTTTAAAATCTAAAATGCCAGTATGATGAGGTAGTCTATTCAACTCACCTAAACTCATTTTTTTAAAGTCTATATTTGAATTATTTTTTTTAAAATTTATTGCTTCTTGAGACATCTATAATAAATAATATCTTTAGTAATGATTTATGTATACTTAAATAATTAACTATGCAGTTTTAATTTCTTAAGAAATATTATTACCTCTTCGTATTTTTCATCAGAAATATCTTTGTAAGTCATACCAAAATGATTTTTTACTTCTAAAGCTACATGAGCATAGGGATTCCTTCCTTTTGGGTGGTTTGGATGATCTGGTAATTTACCTTTTAAAAAATCTCCTGTTTCTTGAATTAGTTTCCAAAGTTTACTTGCGTTTTCTTTATTCATAATTAAAAATATTATCTTTAAAATAAGATAAATCATTATGCACGTAGATTCATCAACTTGGTTTAAACCAAAAATTGATAAAAATAAATTAAAAGAACTTTCTAAAAGAAGTGATATTTCAGGCTTTATCCATTTTACAGCTTACTTTTTATCTCTATTTCTTTTTGGATATCTTTCCTTTATTTTTTGGGGGACATGGTTTTTTTTAATTTTTTTTTTCATCTATTCTACAATCTTCACATTTGCTGTAGCTAATGGACACGAGACAATTCACCGGACAGCATTTAGAACTCGATGGATGAATGAAGTATTTTGTTATATTTCTTTTTTTCAATTACATACAGAGCCCTTAAGCTTTAGATGGAGTCATACTTTCCATCATTCAAACACATTACAAACTGAAGGAGAGTATGATCATGAAATTGAAGTTTCAAGACCTACTGATTTAATTAAATTTTTTCTTAAGTTTCTTCCTTTAACTGATTTGTTTTATATTCATCAGTCAAGTTTTGTTTCAGTAACTAAGCTAGCTTTTGGAATAATGAGCCCTAGTAATATTATATCTGCTCCAAAAAATCAGTGGAACAAAATTATTTTGAATGCCAGAATTCTAATATTTATTTGGTTATTAATTATTATTTCTTCAATTTATTTACAAACTCTCTGGTTATTGATTTTTTATTTTTTACCTCCATATGTTGGAAGACCAATTCATTTTGCTGTAAATGTTACTCAACACTTAGCAGCAAAATTTGATACTAATGACCATCGATTAAGTACTCACACAATTATTTTAAATCCAATATTAAGTTTTTATTATTGGCATATGGAATATCACCTAGAGCATCATCTTTTTCCAATGGTTCCCTCTTATAATCTAAAAAAACTTCGCAATGAAATTAAAGACGAATTACCTGAGCCATTTTATGGGTTATTTCATTTCTATAAAACGATATTACCTTATCTTATTAAATTAGCATTTAATTCTGAGAATTATTATAGAGTAGATATTTCAAAAAAATCTAAAACTTAATTATTTTGCTAGAGCTCCCATAGGATCCCAAGGCGCTAGTGCTACTGGTTCCATACCTAAGTATTTTAAAAGTCTTTTGTTTAGATATTTTTTATCAATGACAACTTCATAGGTATATTCATCAAACCATTCATCAGTCATCATCATATATCCCTGATTACCACTTTTTGTTCCCCAGCTATTTTCAATTTTCCATTTAGTTGAATTTCTTTTTTTAATATCAACACCTGTTAAAAGCATGGCATGAGTCATTTCACTATCACCGTACTCTAAACGTGTTTGTTTATTCATCTTAAAGGATGTTTGAAATACATTTTCATAATCGTAAATACCCATATCAAGAACACCCATATCACGACTAAAGCGTTTCCCAACATCGCAACCAAACCATACAGCTTCATTGTTTTTTATTGAGTCCATTGCAGATTTTTTTAATTCTTTAATATCTACATTTAAATATTTAATGATTTGACCTTCAACAACGTTACCAAGATATTCAACTGTGTACATTGTATTAAATTTTTTATTGCTCATTGGAGCATGAATTAAGCAAACTTTATCTTTAATATTAATATCAGCATATTTTTTGCAGAAATCAATTGGTGTCATATCTGAAATAACAATGTGTCTATTATCTTTATTTCTAGTAGACCAATTGATAACATCTGGCGGTTGACCAAGAAACATTGCCAGTAAATTATAGATTGTTTCCATCATATCTTTTTTAAGAGCTGAAGAATTTTTAGCTGGTTTCTTTCTTAATATAGAAGCAAACTCTCTTAATTTGTGCGTAAGAATATAATTCATCGCACCAGATTTACTGCTATGATTTGTTTCAGGCATTACATCTTTAGGTACTGCACCGTACTTGTTGATTAAGTTTACAAACATATCCCACTGTCCGCCATCTTGCACAGGCGCTTTTAAAAGATGAGTAATTAATCTGCTCTCATATGATTCATCTCTTGATTTGATAATATTCTCTAAAAAATAGTTTGCTTTCTCTAACTTATCCCAAAACATGAAATAATTTTGTGAAAACTCAAATGTATTTAATTCAAGGCTATCAACAACTTGCAAACGCATAAGATTTAATCCTGCAAATCCCCAACATCTACCTGATGCCATTTGGTTTGTTGCAGGCAGTTCTTTTTTTATTAGATTAGAAAAATTATGATTGATTTGACTAAAGTTTTCCCAATTGAGTGCAACATTAGCTAAATCATTTTTAATTAATGCATTTCGTGAAGCTGTATTTTTATTGTTTCTTAGAAATTTATTTTTGAAAGTTTTAATTGTTGATAGAGATATATTTTTTGCCATATTCTCTATTTAAAACTATTTCGGCTTAATTCAATTCTTAACTGTTTTTTTCTTTTTTTTGAGACCCATTTTAGCTTTTCTTTCATCAATTAACCTAATGGCATCTTCGAGTTTTAAACTATCTATTGTTTGGTCACCTAGAATTGATGCATTTATTTTTCCACATTTTACATATGGTCCAAATTTTCCATCATGTGCAGTAATATTTTTCTTTTCTGTTGGATGTTCTCCAAATGTTTTTAACGTTGCATTACCTCTCTGTGTAGGTTTAGCAATTAATTCAATGGCTCTTTCAAGTTCAATATCAAGAATGTTATCTGTTTTTTCGAGAGCTTTATATTTTTTGTCATGTAGAATATATGGCCCATACATTCCGATACCGGCACTAACCGTTTTATTTGTTTCAGGATGAAATCCTAATTTACGTGGCAAACCAAGTAGTTGAATAGCTGTGTTTAATCCTATTTCATCTGGTTCGAAATTTTTAGGAATAGAAACTCTTTTTGGTTTTTTCTCTTTCGTACCTTCACCAACTTGCATATAAAATCCATAAGGACCTTTTCGAAGAGTAATCATTTCTCCTGTTTCAGGATAAATACCAATTTCTTTTGGTCCGCTAAGAGCAGCGCCATCTTTGTCATTTAATTGGTTAAACTGAACTGTATATTTGCAATCAGGATAATTCGAACAACCAATAAATCCTCCAAACTTTCCAACTTTAATTCCTAGTCTTCCATTATCACATGTTGGACATTTCCTTTTTTCATCTGCTCCATTTGGTGGAAAGAAATGCGGACCTAGTGCTTCATCTAACACATCAATGACTTCTCTATTTGATTTGCCTACAGTTTCATCACAAAGTTGTTTAAATGTTTCCCAAAATTTTCTAAGAACTTCTTTCCAATCAAGCTTACCATCTGAAATTTCATCAAGTTGATTTTCAAGATCAGCAGTAAAATCATATTCTACATATTGATTGAAATATTTCTCTAAAAATATCGATACTATTCTACCTCTATCATGAGGATTAAAACGTTTTTTGTCTAATATTACATAATCCCTATCTTGTAGAACTTTAATAATAGAGGCATAAGTAGATGGTCTACCAATACCAAGTTCTTCAAGTTTCTTTACTAAGCTTGCTTCAGTATATCGAGGAGGAGGGGAGGTAAAATGTTGTGTCTTTTCAACTTCTTTTAAATTCAAACTTTCTCCCTCACTCATAGCTGGAAGTATTGTTTCTTTCTCCTCATCTTTATCATCATCTTTAGCTTCTTGATAAACTTTGTACATTCCAGGAAACTTAATTGTTGATCCATTTGCTCGTAAAACAATTTTTTTATCTTCGTTTGTAATATCAACGGCTACTTGATCTAATACAGCACTTGCCATTTGTGAACTTACAGCTCTTTGCCAAATAATTTCATATAACTTGTATTCTTCTAAGGTAATGTATTGCTTAATATCTTTTGGTGTTAGATAAATATTTGTAGGTCTAATACACTCATGTGCTTCTTGAGCATTTTTAGCTTTAGATTTATAAACTCTTGGAGCTTCAGGTAAATAGTTTGCACCATAATTATCAGTTACAAAGCTTCGAACTTGATTAATAGCTTCCTTTGACATAACGACACTATCTGTTCGCATATAAGTTATTAAGCCAGTTGTTTCTCCTTTAATATCTGTTCCTTCGTAAAGACGTTGAGCTGTTCGCATTGTTTGACTTGCACTAAGGCCAAGTTTACGACTAGACTCAATTTGCATTGTAGATGTAGTAAAAGCAGGGTAGGGGTTTCTTTTAGCTTCTTTTTTCGTGATATTTCCAACAGTGAAAGTAGAATTTTTAATATCATTAAAAATTTTTGTCGCCTCACTCTCATTTTTAATATCGAGTTTATCTACTTTTTTGCCATTATAAACCGTTAGTCTAGAATTAATGATCTTATCTTCTTTATTTTTAAACTCGCCTTGTAAGGACCAATATTCTTGTGGAATAAATTTCTCTATTTCAAGTTCTCTTTCACTGATTA
>CACLBK010000020.1 GCA_902605135.1 uncultured Alphaproteobacteria bacterium | reverse complement strand
TCTTCAAAAGTATTTTTTTTCCAGAATTGGTATCTTTCAATTAGAAATTTAGGTATTTCCATAATAATAAATATTTATATAGCAAAATTAGATGAAAAAGGAAATTAGTAGAAAATTCTGTGTAGCCCCAATGATGGGATATACAACACCTTATGCAAGGAAACTTTATAGAATCTTAACAAAGAATAGTTTTTTATTTAGTGAGATGATAGCTACAAAATCACTAATATTTTCAAAGAGTCGAGAAAATATTATTGATAATGACTTTAATAATCCTGTTGCTCTTCAGGTAGGGGGTTCTGAGATTGAAGACTTAACTAAGGCGTCTCAAATTGCAATAAATTATAATTATGATGAGATTAATTTGAATGTTGGATGTCCAAGTAAGGCTGTGCAAAAAGGAAGTTTTGGTGCTTGTCTTATGAAAGATAAAATACTTGTTAGAAATTGTATGGAAGCATTACAAAACGATAAGATTGAAGCAACATTAAAATGTAGATTGGGATTGGGTAGAAAATTAAACTATGATTTTTTTGAGGAGTTCATTGATGAGATATCTAAGACTGGAATACGAATTATTTATGTTCATGCAAGAAATGCAATTTTAAGCGGTATTAGCCCACATGGGAATAGAACTATTCCTCCTCTAAATTATAATTTTGTTAAGAAAATAAAAAAAAAATACCCGAACATAACATTCATTCTCAATGGGGGAATAGATAATCTTGATAAAGCAGAAAACTTATTAAAAGAATTTGATGGCGTAATGGTTGGAAGATTAATTAAAAATAATCCCTTCATATTAAAGGATATTGATAAAAAAATTTTCAAAGAAAAAAATAGATTAATTGATGAATCAATTATTGAAAATTATTTTGAATATATAAAACCGAAATTAGGTTTTGAGTCAATATTTAGATTATTAAGCCCCCTGCTTAATATTTTTTTTTCTGTTCCTCACAGTAAAAATTATAAATCTAAAATAAATGACTATATGAAAGATCAAAAAATTAATTTGATTGAGGATTTATTAATTAAATTTGTTAATGAAAAGAAGCTTAATTAATTTTTCTAATAAGGTATGTGATAAGAAAGACTTAAAATTTCAACTCCTGGATTTTTATCACCTAAGTTTGCATTTGAAATATGGCTAAATGAGACACCAATTCTGTTTTTATTTTTTAATTCATAACTTATTTCAAATGAAGTTCTGAATTGTAAATCATTCCCTAGTTTTTTTCCAGAACCATCATTATAAATACCAGCTCCAAAACTTGGTGTAAAAAAATATTTATTAATGTTACCTTCAAATAACTCACCCAAATTATCCTCAAAGTAAATTCCAGTTAAAAAATATGAAGCGGTGTCATTAGTATACTCAACACCAAAAAAAGGTTTTAAGAAAAAAAAATTATCTTCTTCTGGCCCAATATCAAGTAATGATTTATCACTCCTATATTCGTATCTAAAGTCCATAGCTTGATTTTTTTCTGAACCATCAAACTTAACGTCATAGATACCTAGCCCAAAAACATTTGTTCCATTAGCAAATCCACTATTTGACAAAGAAATTACTAAGATAAAAAAAATTGTTCTTAACACTGTAGTACATTATAATTAATTAAACGGTCTATCAAACAAAAAATTCTTTATTTTGTTGAGAAATATCTAATAGAGACCTCTTCAATTTTTCTAATGCTTTAGTTTCTATTTGTCTAACTCTCTCCTTACTTATTTTCAATTTTTGTCCTAATTCGTCTAGAGTAATACTTTTTTCTCGAAATTTTCTTAGACGTATAATTATTTTTTCTCTCTCGTTTAAAGTATCAATTGCTTTATTAATAAAATCTTTTTTTAGATTTTTATCATTTAAGTCTTCAACAAATTCTTCTGGATTCTGACGATCATCAGCCAATAAACTCATAAGATCATTCTCAGTTTCGTTATCCACTTTTTGATTTAGATGTAAATCTCCACCCGTGAGTCTGGACTCCATGTTTTGTACTTCTAATGATTTAACATTAAGCATATTTGATACTTTGTTAATTTCCTCTTGACCCATAAAATCTCTAGAAACATCATTTATTTGTTGTTTGATTTTTTTGAGATTAAAAAAAAGGGCTTTTTGAGATGCTGTAGAACCGGTTCTTACTACTGACCAATTTTTTAAAATATAGTCTTGTATTGAAGCTCTAATCCACCAAGATGCGTAAGTTGAAAGTCTAAAATCTTTAGAGGTATCAAATTTTTCAAGTGCGTGCATGATTCCTAAAACCCCCTCATGAATTAGATCATCTATTGGTAACCCGTAACTAGAGTATTTTCTTGCATATGAAACGGCTAGACGAAGATACGAGTTCAGAATTTTTTGAAGTGATTTTGGAGTTTTATTATTTCTCCAATCGTCAATGAGATAGAATTCCTCATCTTTTTCAAGTATTGCTGCTTTTTTAGAGATCTCAATTAGATTGTTAGAGAAGAAGTAGTTTTTAGTTGCCATACATTATTATACGTATGATTTTTATTTTGGATCAATTATTTTCAAATAAATCTAAAATTTCCCCATTTTCTCCAAATATTCCACATAATACACTTTTATTACTTAGTGGTTGTTTAAATAGAGTGCAAACAACATCATTTTTTGAAATTTTTAAATGATTTAAATGTTTGG
Organism: uncultured Alphaproteobacteria bacterium; assembly: GCA_902605135.1. Lineage (GTDB taxonomy): Bacteria > Pseudomonadota > Alphaproteobacteria > HIMB59 > CACPNW01. The sequence goes on along the minus strand of CACLBK010000020.1, from coordinate 19,530 downwards.
ACTCATACCCTCTTACAATTCTTAAAAATGTGTTGTAAGGCTGTTGCATTGAAGAAAAATTTTGAAAACCCCACCAAAAACAATCATTTTGTGCTGATAAAGGTCTAGTAATATCAACTCCTCTATTAACAAATAAAATTTTTTTTGTATGAGAATATGCGGCATGTTTTAAATTTAAAAAATATTCATTATGACCAGGATTTTTTTGAATTATTTTAAGTAAATTTGACGTCCATTTTGAAATTTTAATAGTACCTGAAGATGCAATATTTCTTACCTCCTCATCTAAATAACCATAGGATTTAACTGTTTCATTTACACCATGATCAAAAATCCATTCAACTATTTCAGTTGGATTAGGCGCAAGGTGTAATTGTAGTAATTTACTAAACATTTCTTCTTGTGCGCCCCTTAAAAAAACTATTGAATCAGGTTTAAGTGTAAACTTTGACATTAATTTAAACCTTAAATCAATCACACTATTTAAAGTTTGTTTAGAATCATTTCCTAGACCTATGATATTACCAAGAAAGATTAATTTGTCACTTTTTTCAAAATTGTTTAAAATAAATTTTTTTATTGAAGTAAAGGATTTTAGATTAGAGTGAATTGAACCTATGGCCCAAATCTTATTTGATTTTTTAAGTTCAACAAAATTGCTTATTTTATCCAAGATATTATTTTTTATTTAAAATTTGTTCAATTTTTTCTGTAGATTGAAAATAATCAGTTTTTTCAACTGCTGCAACTTCTCTTGCTAAACGTTCAATTGCAACCTGAAACATTTGTCTTTCGCTATAGGATTGTTCAGATTGACTACTTTTTCTAAATAAGTCTCTTACGACTTCAGATATTTTTATTGGGTCACCTGAAAAAATTTTTGCTTCATATTCTTGAGCTCTTCTACTCCACATTATTCTTCTTATTTTTGGTTTAAGCTTTAAAGTTGAAAAAACTTCTTCTATAATTTTTTTTGATGAAATTTTTCTTAGACCTACTTCGTTCTTTTTATCAAGAGGCACCCTAATAATTAATTTTGATTGTTCCATTTTAACAACATAGAAACTTGTTTTTATATTAGATATTTCCATATTTTCTATTTTTGTTATCTCGCCTACGCCATGTTTAGGATAAACTACAATTTCACCAATTTTAAATTCAGAATTTTTTTTTGTTTTCATTTATTTCCTGGTTTTGGGTTGAAATGGTTTTTATATTTTTCTTTAACATTTTGCCACTCTTCTGCATCAACAGGAGGTTCTTTTTTTACACTAATATTTGGCCAAATATCTGAATATTTTCTATTAATTTCTGCCCACTTTTCTATTCCATCTTCTGTGTCTGATAAAATTGCTTCAACAGGACATTCTGGTTCACAAACTCCACAATCAATACATTCGTCAGGATGTATAACAAGCATGTTTTCACCTTCGTAAAAACAATCTACAGGGCAAACTTCCACACAATCCATATGCTTACACTTTATACATTTTTCATCAACAACGTATGTCATTATTGTCCAATTTTATCTAAAGCTTTTTTTCTGGCATTTCCAGAATTTACATCAGAAATATATAATAATCCTGCAAGCCTTCTTATTAAATTTGATTCATAATCATGTATCTCACCATCAGATAGTACTATTTCCCATAATGCTTCAATTAGGAGAAGTTTCTTATCATAGTTGAAATTTTTATTTATTACAGATGTATAATGGTGCAGTGATCTAGAATTATTTTTGTTTTTAACTGCTTCTTGAAGTAATAAATCTACTTCGTTTGGGTCCTCATTAAAAACATTAATTAAGCTTAATTTAATTTTATTTAATTCATTTTCATCAATTTGACCATCTGTATATGCAGCCTCAATCATTAGCCCACATAATAGTTCTAGGTCTTTACTATCATTTTTATCTTCTTTAGGATTATTATTATTTAGAATATTTTTTAATAAATTTATCAATTTTAACTCTCAGACATACATTTAAAGAAGTTTTTCTAAAACTGCAAAGGGAGAATTAGGATCTCTTTTAATTTTATCTTTATCTGTGTATTTTTTTATTTTTTTATTAGATTTATTTTTTACAACTTTTTTTGATTCTTTTTTCTTGTTAATGATAAAATATAATTTCTTTTCATCAGAGATAACTAAATATTCATATCCGCAAAAGGTTAATATATCCTTTAATTGATTGCTATTACATCCAATAGGATTCATTAAATCAGATGATTCTAAAAAAGGACCATTCTTAAATTTCTGTCTTGCAAGAAAAAAGATTTTTTCAAATACATCTATTCTAAAAGCAAATTTTTTAATACTTATGTATCCAATAGATTGCCAATAACTATCAGGCATATTAATTTCAGTTGAAAAAGAAACTCTTCCATTTAATGGTAGTGGCAAAAATTCATCCATTTCATTTTGATAGAATGTTTTCCACAGAATTGCACAATATTCTAAAGGTTTTTTCTTTAGTAAATTAGGTATAAAAAAATATTTAGCTCCTACTCTAATACCCAATTTAGAAAGTTGAAGTTTACTTTCTTGCGAAATTGTTTTTAAAATATCTTTAAATTTTTCAACCGGATAGTTTCCAAAATTCTCAAGGCAATTATATGCAATAGCTCTAATTTCTGGATTCAAAGCATCATCTAAATTTTTATTCAGCGGATATAGTGTGGTGCTTATTTCGTCTTCTAACCATTTTTGGAGTTTGATTGAAATAAGTAATTTATTTTCTGAAGATAAATATTCAGAATTCAAAGCATCAGCAGTAGGTCTATATATGGATTTACCCTTCTTTAATTTTCCAATTGGTTCGTCTCCCCAATAAATAAAGGTATCACCCTTTATTTTAGATTTAGTCAAATCGCCAAAACTAATTGAGTCTATTGGTGCATTTAAAAAATTCTCTACTTTTTCATTAATCATGTTTCTTACTGTTTTTTTTATATTACTAATCGAAAAAAGAGAGTGTGAAAATATTTTTTTATCTTGAATAAGATCAAAACCTTTTATAATTCCATATTTATCTTTATCCAGAAATATTTCGTTATGGTTTTTTATAAGAATATCTTGAATATTTTGGGATTTTTGTTTTCCAATAAAAAATTTAGATGAATAATCTATAAATTTTTTAGTAAGACTGTTATGTAATTGATCAGACAATTCATTCTCTATTTGCTGTGTTTTTTCTCTCCAATAATATGTATTTTTCAGCCAATCATGGTTGTTTGATATATACGTCCAAGTTCTTATTTGAGAAATTTTAATTGAAAGTTCAGGGATTCCACCACCAAAATTATTAAGCCTAATTACCTTCTTTTCAATCCATTCTTCAGGAATTTTATAATTATTATTAATTAAAATAAGATATATATCTTTCAAAAGTAATAAATAATTATCATTGAATAATTTTTCAAAATCTGGAATTTGACAAACATCCCATAATAATTTTAGGTTATTATTTGATGTAAGAAGTTTCTTTATTTCACTTTCATTTATTAAATTACGAAAGTTAATTTCATCCAACGCATTTTTTTTATGTATGAAATAATTATGTATTGGATATTTTTTTAATGACGATAGTAAAGCTTCAATTGAACTAAAATCTAAATCACTATTTCGCCAATAAATTTTTTGGATATTCTCAAAATTGTGACTTTCTATTTGTTGAATAATTAGTGGATCTAAGGTTCCAGCTTCCTTGGTATAACTAAAAGTACCATCTTGTTTATATCTACCTGCTCTACCTGCTATCTGACCTAATTCATTTGGAGCAAGATTACGATTATATCTTCCATCAAACTTTTCAAGTGATGAGAAACTTACATGATTAATATTAAGATTTAACCCCATTCCGATGGCATCAGTGGCTACAAGATAATCTACATTTTTATTTTCATAGACTTCGACCTGTGCATTTCTGGTTCTTGGACTGAGTGAGCCTAGAACAACTGCTGTTCCACCTTTGTGAGTTCTAATATTTTCGGCAATTTCATAAACTTTATTAATATTAAACGCAATTATTGCAGATCTTGGTTCTAGTTTAGAAAAATTTTGTTTCCTTAAAAAAGTAAGTTTAGAAAATCTATTTTTTTTATCAATAATTATATTAGGATAAATTTTTTTCAAAATGTTTTCTATATTCAATGAGCCCAAAAAAATAGTTTGAAAGGTACCTTTTAAATTTAAGATTCTATCAGTAAAAATATGGCCTCTTTCATAATCTGCTGCTAGTTGAACTTCATCAATAATTACACAATCTACAGAAATATTTTTGGGCATTGACTCAACAGTGCAAAAAAAATATTTTGCTTCTTTTGGAATAATTTTTTCTTCACCAGTAATTAATGCTACTTTACTAAGTCCAATTCTTTTTACTGCTTTATCATAATTCTCTCTAGCAAGTAATCTAAGAGGGAAGCCAAAAATCCCAGAAGAGTATGAGAATAATTTTTCAAATGCTGTATATGTTTTTCCAGTATTTGTAGGCCCAAGTATAGCTATTACGTTTTCATCTTCATTAAACATGAAATTATGCAGCTTCAGAAATTATTTCATTTAAAACGTAATTTAAGATTCCTCCAGCCTTATAATATTCAAGTTCTTTGTTAGTGTCTATTCTACACCTTAATTCTATATTTTTACTTTCTTTCGAATTAATATCACACATGAGTGTTAAACCTGGTTTTAATTCAGACAAACCAGATATGGAAATCTTTTCTTCACCTGTAATATTAAGGTTAGTTTTGTTATAATTGTTGGTAAATTCGAGAGGTAAAACTCCCATTCCAATTAAGTTTGATCTATGAATTCTTTCAAAACTTTCAGCGATTACAGCTTTAACGCCTAAAAGCCTCGTTCCCTTTGCTGCCCAATCTCTTGATGAGCCTGTACCATATTCTTTTCCAGCAATTATAACAGTATCAATGTCGTTTTTAATATACTCTTGAGCTGCATCATATATTGGCATTTGTGTATTTGATATAAATGATTTAGTGAAACCTCCTTCAACATTTTCTAAAATTTGATTTTTGATTCTTATATTTGCAAAAGTTCCTCTCATCATAATTTCATGGTTACCACGTCTAGAACCATAAGAATTAAAATTCTTAGAATTAATTTGTCTATCTGTTAAATAAAGACCTGCAGGACTATCCTCTTTAATACTACCTGCTGGTGAAATATGATCTGTAGTTACACTATCACCAAGTAATGCAAGAATTCTTGCATCTTTTATATCTTTTACTTCAAAGTCATTTTTTTTATCAAAAAAAGGAGGGTGCTTAATATAAGTGCTGGTATCTTTCCAATCATACGTCGTGTCTTGTGAATTATTAATTGATTTCCAGTAATCATCCCCTTTATAAATTTCTTTATATCTTTCTTTAAACATATCAGGCGTTAAACATAGACCAAGTGTTTTATTAATTTCAGAATTGCTAGGCCATAAGTCCTTAAGAAATATATTTTCTCCTGTTTTAGATTGACCTAAACTATCAGTTGTAAGATTAATGTTTATATTACCTGCAATTGCATAGGCAACTACAAGTGGTGGTGAAGCAAGAAAATTTGCTTTTACTTCCTGGTGGACTCTTCCCTCAAAATTTCTATTGCCTGATAAAACTGAACAAACAGTTAAATTATTTAATTCAATTTCATCAGACACCCAATTGTCTAATGGTCCAGAATTACCTATACAAGTTGTACATCCATAACCAACAGTGTTGAAACCAAGTGCATCAAGGTGCTCTGTTAAACCGGCTTTATTAAGATAATCACTAACAACTTTACTGCCTGGAGCCAAACTCGTTTTAACCCAAGGTTTTACTTTTAAGCCTAGATCAATTGCTTTCTTAGCTAAAAGCCCTGCTGCAATCATCACATTTGGATTTGATGTATTTGTACAACTTGTAATTGCAGCAATTACAATATCACCAGTTTTCAATTTATTATCATTAACATTTTGATTATTATCCACTTTGCTAAATTCTGTAGGAACATCTTTTAATAGAATTTTATCTTGAGGTCTTTTTGGCCCAGCAATAGAAGGTTCTATTTTATCCAAATCTAATAATATTTTGTCTGAATATTCTGGTGCATAATCTACATCAGCCCAGAGAGTTTGTTTTTTTGAATACTGTTCTACTATGTTTAAATGTTTATCATCCTTCCCTGTTAGTTTAAGGTAATTAATTGTTTCTTCATCAGTTGGAAAAAATCCACAAGTTGCTCCATACTCTGGTGCCATATTAGATATCGTTGCTCTATCAGCTAATGATAGATTTTTTAAACCATTGCCATAAAATTCTACAAATTTTCCAACAACTCCTTTATCTCTTAAAATTTTAGTTATTGATAAAACTAAATCAGTGGCTGTAATTCCTTCCTTCAAAGATCCTTTGAGCTCAAAACCAATTACTTCTGGAATATTCATTGAGATAGCTTGACCTAACATAGCGGCTTCGGCCTCTATGCCTCCAACTCCCCATCCTAAAACAGAAAGAGAATTAACCATTGTCGTGTGACTATCTGTTCCCACAACAGAGTCTGGAAATAGATAATTTTGATTATTAATTTTTTTTAACCATATTGTTTTAGCTATATTTTCTAAATTAACTTGATGGCAAATTCCTGCACCTGGTGGGACGAGAAAAAAATTGTCAAATGAACTCTGACCCCATTTTAAAAATTCATATCTTTCTTTATTTCTATCAAATTCTTTTTTAACATTTTCGTCTAGTGCGTTATTATTTTTATAATTATCTACCATAACGGAGTGGTCTATTACTAGGTCAACTCTAGAGAGAGGGTTTATCTTTTTAGGCTCAATTCCTCTTAATTTTAGTGCATTTCTCATTGCTGCTAAATCTGCAACAGCTGGGACACCTGTAAAATCTTGCATAAGAACACGAGTTGGGAAAAATGCTATCTCAATTTTTTTATTTCTTTTATTAGTTTCTTTTAATGAGGTGAAGACGTTAGAAATCATATCTTTACTGATATTTTCACCATCTTCGTTTCTAAGTAAGTTTTCTAATATTACTTTAATTGAAATTGGAATTTTATATAAATTAATATCAAATTGTTTAGCGACTTTGCTTAAATCGAAATATTTAAATTTTTCATTATTTATTTCAATTAAATGTTCAGAATTAAAAGAATTTTTGTTGTTCATAATAAATTTGAGTAATAATTATAATAAATAAATAGTATGAAGATAATTTTTTGTATAGCAAAATGTTAATTTATTATTAGAAATCTGCCAAAAAATATAAAAACTAGAAATAAATTTTAATTTATGTTTAGTTTTTAATTTAATATGTTCTATTTCTGATTTAAATTTAAAAATTGGTATATTGTTGACTTTAACCGTAAGTTTTGGGAATAAATAGACAGCCTTTTATAATTATCATTAGTTGATAATGGAGGGAGGTTCCTCCGGGGTAACAAAATACAAGGAGTATTTTATGGCTAAGAAGAAAAAGAAGGCTGCTCCAAAGAAAAAGAAAAAAGCAGCTCCAAAGAAAAAGAAAAAAGCAGCTCCTAAAAAGAAAAAGAAAAAAGCTGCTCCTAAGAAAAAGAAAAAAGCAGCTCCTAAAAAGAAAAAGAAAAAAGCTGCTAAAAAGAAGAAAAAGAAAAGATAGTAATATCTCGACTTTTCAAGAAAACTTTTCATTAAAGTTTTCTTTTTCTTATCTTTTTCAAAAGTTAAAACGGGGTTCTGCCCCGTTTTTTTTATTGTTTTAAATCAAAAAGTAATTAGATCTAAATAATGATACTTGTTAAAGATTTATCAATCGAAAGATCTAATAAAAAGATATTTGAGAATGTTAATCTATCTCTTGGACCTGGAAAAATAATATTATTAAAAGGGAAAAATGGTTCTGGGAAAACAACATTATTAAAAGTATTACTTAACCTAATAGAGCCCTCCTCTGGCGTGATATATTGGAAAGGAAAATTATTAAAAAAAAATTTATATAATTTTTTTAATCATGTTACATATATTGCAGACAGAACATCAAGTTTAAGTAAATTATCAGTTCAAGAAAATATTAAAATTTGGACAAAAATCTTTTTATCAAATATCAGTAATTCTCAAATCGAGAATATTTTAAAAACTTTAAAATTAGATATTTATTTAGATCAAAAAGTTAATTCATTATCATTTGGAGAAACAAAAAAATTAGAGTTTTTACGATTAATTATAGAAAACAAAAAAATTTGGATTTTAGACGAACCTTTGTCCAATTTAGATAATGAGTCAATTAATGTAATAGCACAGACTTTTGAAGATCATCGCTCTAAAGAAGGCTCAATAATATTTAGCTCACACCAAGAATCAGAAATAAATGTGTCTGAGGAAGTTCTACTTTAAATAAAATGATGATTTTAAATAAAATAATTTCTTTTTACTATAGAGAGTACAAATTAAATCTAAGTGGCTTTCAGGATATTTTAACAAATATTATTTTTTTCTTTGTTTCAATTTTTATATTTATTTTCTCTATTGGACCAGACAAGGAAACAATTTCTAGCATAGGAATTGGCATTGTATGGACATTATTATTGTTAAGCTCAACATTATCTTTAAGGAAATTTTATCAAGATGACTTTGAGAATGGTAATTTATTGATTATGCATTTAAATGGACTTAGTTTTGGTTTTATTGCTATTTTAAAGACTTTTTCACATTTTATATTTGTTCAGATACCTTTTTTGTTGTCTATACCAATTGCATGTATCTTGTTAAATATTGCAAATGATGAACTTATCTATCTGTTTTCCAGTTTTGCAATAGGATCATTCATTCTATCATGTTTAGGTTCTATCTCATCTTCAATGAACCTAATGAACCAACGAAACTTCCTGCTAGGAAGTGTTATAGTTATGATATTTAGTGTTCCAATAATTATTTTTTCTGTGGGTATTGTTAGTCTTGAAGAAAACTTTAATTCTCTCATAAGTATATTATTTGGAATACTATTAATTGTTTTTGCTATAAATCCTTGGGCAAGTGGTTTGTGTCTTAAACTTTCATTAGAAAATAATTGATATGAAGTTTTTAGTTAATCCTAGCAAATTTAATAAGGTTGCAGATTATATATTTCTACCAGTGTTGATTTCATCAATTATATTATTTTCTATAGGATTAATGTTTGCATTTTATTTATCTCCTGATGACTATCAACAAGGATCAACTGTACGTATAATGTATGTTCATGTGCCTAGTGCTTGGTTAGCATTACTTACCTATGCTATCATGACGTTATATAGTATTGCTGGATTAGCATTTAAAATACCATTTGGATTTATTATTAACACAGCGGTAGCTCCCATTGGAGCAGTCTTTACTCTTATGTGTATTATAAGTGGATCTTTGTGGGGTAAACCAATGTGGGGTACTTGGTGGGTATGGGATGCACGTTTAACCTCAGTGGCAATACTTTTTATTATTTATCTTATTATTATTTTTATGAATTTATCTTTTGAAAATAGGATTGTAAGAGAAAAAGTTGTAGCAATATTTGTTCTTGTTGGATCGATAAACCTCCCCATAGTTAAATTCTCTGTAGATTGGTGGAATACCTTACATCAACCGGCAACAATAAGTAAATTATCAAAACCCAGCATTGACCCTTCAATGATGATTCCTTTAATAGTCATGACTTTTGCATTTATTATGGTTGGGTTAGCAATAGCTATTTTAAGAATTAAAACAGAGATAATTTCAAGAAAATCTAATCTAAGTTAATTTGTGACTTTTAGTCCTTTTGATTAAGTGTCTTTCCTAAATATTTTTGCTAATAGGGATTATGTATTTTTGGTATATTTTTGGATCTTATTTTGTAGCCTTTCTTTTAATTATTTTGTTATTATTTTTTAGTTACTTAAAATTTAGAAAAATAAAAAGTAAATGAGTTTACGATTTCAAAGATTGCTGCTTATATTACTTACTTTGGTAATTATTTTAAGTGCAGTCTTACTTATTTTATATAATACCAGAGAAAATGTGTCATATTTTTACACGCCGTCTGAAATTGATAAGCTAGATATCGTAGTTAATGAAAAGATGAGAATAGGTGGTTTTGTAGAAAATGATAGTTTTAGTAAAATTTCTTCAAGTTCGTTCAAATTTAAAATTACTGATGAAAAAGCATCTATACTTGTTACTTTCAATGGAATTCTTCCTGATTTATTTAGAGAAGGGCAAGGTGCAGTAATAGAGGGTGTTTTTGTTGATAATGATATTTTTAATGCAACTAATGTTTTTGCAAAACATGATGAAAATTATATGCCAGCATCAATAAAAGAAGATCTGAAAGATACAGGTTATTGGAATAAAAAATATAAATGAGTTCATTAGTTGGGTTTCTAAGCTTAGTTTTTGCTATAGGTATTAATTTTTACTTATTTTTATCTAGGTACATATTTAAATTTCAAAAACAGAAATTTAATTTATTCATCCGTTTTTCGTCATTATTAACTTTGTTATCCTTTTTTTCATTGATGTATGCCTATGTGGTATCTGATTTTTCAAATTATAATGTCTTTCAAAACTCTCACTCAAATAAACCATTAATATATAAAATTTCAGGTACTTGGGGAAATCATGAAGGTTCGATGCTTTTGTGGCTAAGTATACTATCTATTTTTAGTTTCTTTTTTTCTTTTACAAAGAATATAGATGAAAGCTTTCAAAGATTAACTTTAATTATCCAATCTTTACTTCATATTTTATTTGGTCTCTTTATCGTCTTTACATCTAATCCATTTCTAGTTAATTCAATTTTAGTTAATGAAGGTTTGGGTTTAAATCCAATTTTACAAGATCCAGGTTTAGCTATTCACCCTCCAATGTTATATGGAGGCTACGTTGGTTATTCCATAGTTTTCAGTATTGCTATTGCAGGTTTATTTCAAAATACAGATGATGAATGGCTTTATGTTGCAAAGAAATGGTCATTGATTAGTTGGACATTTTTAACAGGTGGAATAGCTCTAGGTTCATATTGGGCATATTATGAATTAGGATGGGGTGGTTGGTGGTTTTGGGATCCGGTCGAAAATATTTCACTGATGCCTTGGATTGCTGGACTTGCATTAGTTCATTCTCTCATGATGGTAAGAGGTGAGCAAGCTATTAAAAAGTGGATAGTTTTTTTATCAATTCTATGCTTTTCATTAAGTGTTTTTGGAACATTTTTGGTAAGATCTGGAATCTTAACAAGTGTACATTCATTTGCAGCAGATGCATCTAGAGGAATATTTATATTACTAATTTTTTTTATTGTAACTGGATTTGGTTTTTTAGTTTTTTTATTAAAAGAACCAAAAAAATCAAATGCTTTAAACTTGTTATTTATCAATAAGGTTTCAGCACTTGTAATAAATAATATTTTAATGATTATAGCTACCTTAACTATTCTTTTAGGGACTATATATCCAATTATAATTGAAGTTTTGTATAATAAGAGAATATCGGTTGGAGGCCCATATTTTAATTCAACAGTAATTCCTATAATGATCCCTGGTTTTTTACTAATGAGTATTGCACCAATTTTATCCTGGCAAACAAATAAGATAAATAATTCAAAAAAATATGTTCTAGCTTTTATTATCTTAAGTGTTTTAGTTATACTTCAATCATATTTTTTAGATTTTAATACATGGGGTTTTGTTGGGTTACTTTTAGGTTTTTGGATAATATTGGCTTCAGTTATTGCTATATTTTCTTCGTATAAAATTAAAATTAACATTAAGTTTTTCAAAATAATTAATCCTCATGTAGCGCATATTGGTGTTGGTATTGCTATAATTGGTATCACTTGTTCTAGTGTTTTTCAAAATGAGTTAGATTTTAACCTTAATGAGGGAGATAAGTTTAATGTAAATGGAATAACAGTTTTGTTTGAAAAAATAGAAACAACTAATGAGATTAATTTTCAATCTTTAAGAGGAAAATTTTTATTTGATATTGAAAAAAATCAATCAAAAGAAATAGAGGCTGGAAAAAATTATTATCCAGTGTCAAAGATGATTACATCTGAAGCTGGTATTTTACATCAGTGGAATAAGGATATATATTTTATTCTTGGTGATCAAAAAAATAATGAGTGGTTTGTAAAAGTTTTAATTAATCCATTTGTTAGTTTTATATGGCTTGGAGTGATAATAATGATGTATTCAGGTTTAATAGCAGTTTATAGAAGATGAACAGGATATTTATTTTAACACCATTAATAGTACTTTTAATCATATGTATATTTTCACTAGTTTATTTATTGAGTGGTAAAGATCCTAATAAACCACCGAGTGCACTCTTAAATAAAGATGTTCCTATTTTTGAAAGTAGTTCTTTGTATAATGAAAAGGATATAATCAAAACAAAAGATATAAAAAATAAGAAGACATTAATTAATTTTTTTGCTTCTTGGTGTAGTCCTTGTAAAATAGAGCACCCACTTTTTTTTGAAATACGTAAAAAATATCCTGAACTATATTTGTTGGGATTTAACCACAAAGATCCAACTTCTGATGCAAAAAAATATTTAAAGGATGATGGAAACCCATACAATTTTGTTGGTGTAGACTCTGATGGTTTAATTGCATTAGAATTTGGTGTTTTTGGTCTACCAGAAACATATTTAATTAATGAGGATGGTAAGATTATCTATAAATTTATGGGTCCGATAACAATGGATATTTTAAAAAATGAAATTGAGCCGCTTCTATAAATTTTTACATATAATAATTTTAGGTTTTGTGTTTTTTACTTTAAAAATATTTGCAGTTGAAAATATTGATGAGAGAGTAAAAAAATTAACCTTAGAGTTGCGATGTATGACTTGTCAAAATCAAAGTATTTACGACTCAGACGCAGAATTCTCAAATGATATTAAAAAAATAGTTAAACAAAAGTTACAAGAAGGGCAAAGTGAGCTGGATATTAAGATATTTTTAGTTGAAAGATATGGTGAATATATTCTTTTTAGACCATTAATGAATTATAATAATTTCTTTCTTTGGAGTTTTCCTTTTATATTGCTAATTATTGGCTTATTTTTTGTACTAATTAAGACTAAAAGGAACAAGGCCTGAACAATTTATTTTGTTTTTTTTTATTTAGCTTATATGGTTCCTCTATAATTTAGAAATACTTCTTCAAGGAGGAAACGTGAAAAAAATTTTAATATACTTATTATCAGTTGGTATTTTTGGAATTAGTTCAATTGCAAATTCACAAACGATAAGAATTGGCACAGAAGGTGCTTATCCGCCATGGAATAATCTTAACTCAGCCGGCGAGTTAGAAGGTGCTGAAATAGATTTTGGTAACGAAGCTTGTGAACGAATGGGTGTAACTTGCGAATGGGTAACGCAAGATTGGGATGGAATTATACCGGCTCTTCTACAAGGTAAATATGACATTATTATTGCTGGAATGTCTATTACTGAAGAAAGAAAAGAAAAAGTAAATTTTACAACTGGATATATGACTGACGGTTCAAGATTTGCTGTATTAAAAAATAGTGGTTTAGCAAACTTAAATATTGCAGGAATGGCAAAAGTTAATTTAAATAATGCTGGTGGAAAAGAACAGGCTGCTATTGGTCAGTTAATTGCAGCAATGGATGGTAAAACTGTATGTGTTCAATCTTCTACAATTCACCAAAATTTCTTAGAAAAACATATGTCTGGAGCTGTAGATGTTAAATTGTATCAGGCGGTTGACGATCATAATTTAGATTTAGCTGCTGGAAGATGTGATGCAGTTCTAGCTGATGTAGGATCAATTATTGATTTTATGGAGTCTGATGGTGGTGTTGATGTTGCTTTTACTGGCCCAACTTTTTCTGGTGGTGTCTTTGGTGATGGCGTTGGTGGAGCGGTTAGAAAAGAAGATACAGAAATCTTAGAGATGTGGAATGCTGCTATTGCTGAAATGTCTAAAGATGGAACTACCGCTGAAATAACAAAGGAATGGTTTGGTAGAGATATCTCTATGTAAATCTCTTATTGTTTTAACAAAAGCGGTCTTTTAGGCCGCTTTTTTTTGATTAAAACATAACCCTCATGCATAATATAAATTAAATAAAAAATTATATAATGAACTCTCTTTTGTATTTAATTATTCAAATCATAAACTTATTTCAATTTGTTCTTATAATTTATATAATTCTCACTTGGCTTGTTAATTTTAATATAATTAATACTGGTAATCGGTTTGTTTACAGCATCATAGATGCTTTATACCGATTATGTGAACCAAGTTTAAATTTCGTAAGAAGATACTTACCTACTTTTGGTGCAATAGATTTATCACCAATAGTTGTTTATCTAGGTTTGTGGTTTATTAAAAGTTTATTAATTGAATATTGGCCTAGATAATTATGCCACATATATTAGATGGAAAAAAAGTATCGCAAAAATTGAAGGAACAATTAAAAGTTGAAATAGATAATATAAAATTAAAATTCAAACGTGTTCCCGGACTAGCTGTAATACAAGTAGGAAATGTTGCCGCGAGTAGTGTCTATGTTAAAGCTAAAACAAAAGCTGCGAAAGAAGTGGGGATAAATGTATTTGATCATCATTTAAAAGATACTATTAAACAAAGTGAACTTTTAAATTTGATAAATCAATTAAATAATCTTACTGAAGTTGATGGTATACTTGTACAGCTTCCTTTGCCTAAAAGTTTTAATGAACAAAAAGTCTTAGATAGTATAACTCCTGAAAAGGATGCTGATGGTTTTCATCCAATAAATGTTGGTAAACTTTCCATAAGTCAAAAAAATGATGAAAATCTTCTAATACCATGCACACCATTTGGATGCTTATTATTACTAAAAGAATTAAATATTGACCTAGTTGGTAAAAATGCTGTCGTAATTGGTAGATCAAATATTGTTGGTAAGCCTATGGCTCAACTATTGATTAAAGAATCTTGTACTGTAACAATCGTACATTCAAAAACAGTTGATATTGAAAAAATTTGTAAAAAAGCTGATATATTAATAGCTGCTATTGGAAAACCTGAATTAGTTAATAAAAATTGGGTGAAAGATGGAGCAATTGTAATTGATGTAGGTATTAATAGGATTCAGCTAAATGAAAATAAATCAAAATTAGTTGGAGATGTTTTATTTAACGAAGTTAAAGAAAATACTATGGCAATATCTCCTGTTCCTGGCGGTGTGGGGCCCATGACTATTGCTTGTCTCTTGAGAAACACTACGACTTCATGCAGAAATAGATTGGCTTAATTAATTAGAACTAATTTTATTAATATGTTTCAAAAAAACATCTACTGTAATTTTTTTTCTAGCTTCTTCACAATGACTACATAATTTTTTATATTCTCCGCATGGAGATAACTTACTTTCATAATATATATTTTCATGAAAATCATAACCAACTGCTTCAGGAGTTATCCAGCCTCCAAAATATAAAACTGCTTTTTTGTTTAATGCTGCCGCAGCATGACCAAATCCGCCTTCCGGACCGACATAAAAATCAACTTCATTTAAAACTGCACAAGCTAAACGAAAATCCATATTTTTAGGATTAAAAACATTTACACTTTGTTTGCTTTCGTCGTGTATTGATTGAATAATTAAATAATCTTTTCTAAGTTTATTTATTAACTCTTTCCAATTATTATATCCCCAATCTTTATTTTTATGTTTAATACCAAATTGTTTATTGTTTATTTTTGTAGAGGATGTTTCTAAAAAAATTATATTTCTATATTTTTTCTTGTTTGTATTTTCCCAAAATTTAATTGCTTCAGAAATTATTTTTTTAGCACCTAATTTTTCTTCTTTAGTAAAAAAAATTTGTCCTGGCTGTAATTTACACTTTCTCCATACATATTTTGTATTAGTACTTTTAATATAATCAATATACGGTCTATTATATTGATGATAATCTATTATATGTGTTTGTTTATTAGCATCAAGCTTCCTACAATCTGATATGTTTGGATTATTTTCATAAACTAGTGAATGATAAGCGTGTTTTTCAGAAGAGTTTCCAATAATAATTTGTCTATCTGGATACTGTTTTTTAATTTTTGATGCTAATGCAGTAACCATGAAATCATCACCATAGCCCATAAATTAGTGATTTCTGTTTTTTAGTCTTATTGAATTTATTTTTATAAATCCTTCAGCATCTTTTTGATTATAATCTCCTGCCTCGTCAAATGAAACAAGGGAATTATCATAAAGGCTATTATTAGATTTTCTCCCTAATATAATTACATTTCCTTTAAAAACTTTAAGCCTAACTTCTCCATTTACTTTGGCTTGAGTTGAATCAATCAAACTTTGCATTGCCAATCTTTCAGATGAAAACCAGAAACCATTATAAATTATTTCAGAATATTTAGGCATGATCTCATCTTTAAGATGAGCCTCTCCTTTATCTAATGTTATGCTCTCAATAGCTTTTCTTGCATTAATTAATATTGTTCCTCCAGGAGTTTCATAAATTCCTCTTGATTTCATTCCAACAAATCTATTTTCCACAAGGTCCACTCTTCCAATACCATGCTTTCCGGCTATTGAATTTAATTTTGCTAAAAGCTCGTGTGGCTTTAAATTATTATTATTTATTGAGATAGGATCGCCATTTTTAAATTCTATTATTAGTTCTTCTGCTTTATCTGGAGAATCTTCGATACTACTAGTTCTTGAAAAAACATACTCGGGTGGCTCAATCCAAGGATCCTCAAGAAGCTTACCTTCTGAAGACGTGTGTAAAAGATTTGCATCTGTACTAAATGGAGGTTCGCCCATTTTATCTTTCGGAACTGTAATCTGATTTTTTTCTGCATATTCAATTAGATCTTTTCTACTTTGGAATTCCCAATTCCTCCAAGGTGCTATAACTTCAATTTTAGGATTATTTGCATAATAACCTAATTCAAATCTAACTTGATCATTACCTTTGCCGGTAGCGCCATGAGCTACAGCATCAGCTCCAACGATTTTTGCAATTTCAATTTGTCTTTTTGCTATCAAAGGTCTTGCTATAGCTGTACCCAATAAATATGTTCCTTCGTAAAGAGTATTTGCCCTAAACATTGGAAAAACATAATCCCTAACGAATTCTTCTTGTAAATCTTCAATGAATATTTCTTCTACGCCTAAATTTTTTGCTTTAGCCTCAATTGGTGAAAGCTCATCTCCTTGACCTATATCAGCTGTGAATGTAACTACTGGGCATTCATATTTATTTTGAAGCCACTTAAGAATTACACTAGTATCTAATCCACCAGAATATGCTAAAACAATTTTTTTAGGCATTTAGCACTCTTCAGTTAATTTATTATAAGCTGCAGTAAATCCATTAAGTGTGTATAAGTCATTTGTTACAGTGCCTCTAGAAGACTCACCCATAACTTTAAGCTCAAGTCCTTTTTTCATTGCAAAAATAACTTTATTATCTTCTTCTGTCCAAGCAGCGGTAGGCACATCTTCAGTTGTATAAAATTTGTATTCTCCATTATCAATATTTACAATTATATCAGATGGGACTTTATAATTATAACCTGCTTCTATCTGTACTACGGTTTCTGGATTGCCAATATTTTTATAAACCAAAACGTAGAAGTTTCCTCTCTTCTTATCACTGGGTAAATCTGACTGTGTTGCTAAGCTGCCAATATAACAATACTCATCAGCTTTCTCAAAAGACCATTTACCAACTTCTAGCGCCATTAAAGTACTAGGAAGTGCTACATATAGCACTATTAAAAACTTAAGAAAAATTTTCATCAATTTCTTCTTTTAGTATATCTTATGCAATTAGTTAAGAGCGTTTAATCAATGTTAAGGTATTTTTAAATTATGGAAAAATCAAAATTAAATAACTTGATGAAACAGATTCAAAAAGACCGCGACGAAATGGCTTTTTCACAAATTTTTGATTTTTTTGCTCCTAAAGTTAACGCTTATTTTATTCAAAATAGGATCAAGTTTGAAAGCTCTGAAGAACTCACACAAGAGGTCTTAAGTACTGTTTGGGTAAAATCACATCTATATGATTCATCAAAATCAGCACTTTCAACATGGATATTTACTATTGCGAGAAACAAAAAAATAGACTTTTTAAGGAAAAATTCAAAAATAAACTTTAAAGAAGAAGATATAAGAGAATTTTTGTACCAAGATAGAGAAATTGACCTCATTGAAGAAAATGAGGCAAAAAAACAAATAGAAAGAATAAATAATGAGCTCGATGAACAGCAAAAAATAATGATAAAAATGAACTTTTTTGAAAACAAAAGTCATAAAAAAATTGCAGATGAGCTTGAAATTCCATTAGGGACAGTTAAATCAAGAATAAGGCATATTTTAACCAAAATGCAGGAATTTTTGACATGAACGGAACAGTAGTAAAAAACCAGCTAATATTTGATTTTGCTTCAGGAATATTGGGTCCAGCAAAGTCTCTATTTGCTTCAACATATTTAGAATTAAACTCAGATGCCTCTAAAATTGGTAGTAAATTTGAAAATATGTTGGGTGAAAACCTAATGGATAACGAAAACATTCATCCTAAAAATTTAAAATATACAGACTGCATGAATAATAAAAATATTAAACCTGATTCGAATCTTAAAGATCCAGTAACTAGCCTTTTTGGAAATCTAAATAATTTAAATTGGAAACAAGTTTATAAGGGCTTTAAAGAGTATGCCGCATCTATCGATGATAAAGATGAATTGAAATTAATAAAAATGGACCCTGGAGTTTCTGTACCACTGCACTCACATGGTGGAAAAGAGTATATATTAGTCTTAGAAGGCAGTTTCTGCGATGAATATGGTAAGTACTCTAGAGGTGATATTCAGATAAATGATCAAAAAATAAAACATACACCAATAGCGTCAAAAGACACAGGTTGTGTATGCTTAAGTATTACCGAAAAAGACGTTATATTCTTTGGTAAGTACGGATCTTTCTTAAACTTATTTACATTTATTAAATCTTTTTTTAAGTAAAAATAAACACATTATTGTATAACCTCATACGTGTCTAAGATTCACGTAGATTTTTTTAGAGGTAAAAGAGTTGAAAGCACCCATCAAGTTAAAGCGTTAGTAACAAATGTCGATGGTAAAATTTTATTATCTACAAATAATGATAATGAATATTTTTTTCCTAGATCATCAATTAAAATATTTCAAGCAATTCCTTTTGCAATGTCAAATGCAATCAAAAATTATAAATTAAATAATAAACATATAGCTTTAGCTTGTTCTTCACACAAAGGAGAAAAATTTCATATAAAAGAATTAAAAAATTGGATTTCAAAAACAAACATAAAAACAAAAAATTTACAATGTGGTATTCATGCGCCATTAGATAAAAACGCCTCTGAGCAAATAATATATTCTAGAAAAAAATTTAACGAACTACATAACAATTGTGCAGGCAAACACTTAGGTATGTTAACAAGCTGTTTGATCAATAATCAAAGCATTACAAACTATCTTGATTATAATCACGC
>CACLBK010000019.1 GCA_902605135.1 uncultured Alphaproteobacteria bacterium | reverse complement strand
GATCAAAAGGTGTTGCATTAACATTTGTCACAAAGGGTGATTTTGTTAAATGGAAAGAAATCCAAAATATCATTTCCATCTAGTATTATAGGAATAGATTTTTCTTGAATAGGAGTTGGAGTTATAAAATTAATACTCTTAAGTGAATTATTCAAAGTATCACTAAGATTAAATTTAGAAAATTTGCTCACAATATTTATTAAAAAGTAAAAGGTAGAATAAAAGCAACTAAAGAGTTTAAAATACGTATTTAATTTTTGACATCCTATAGAGGTTATAATTAAAAAGTAAATTTATATTAAATGTTTAATATTTAATTATTTGCCAAAAATTCCTAGCTTTACTTCATAGTCTACGGCAATTCCATAATCAGGATCATCATCGCTATCAACTATAAGTTGACCTGTCTTTCTCAATAAGCGATGGCAATCTTTTGTTAGATGTCTTAGCTTTAATTGTTTCCCAAGATTAGAATACTTTTCTGCTATATCTTCAATAGCCTTTAATGCAGATTGATCTATAACTTTTGAATTAGCAAAATCTATAATAACCAAATCTGGATCCTCTTCAGGGTTAAAAATTTCAAGAAAGCTATTTGTAGAGCTAAAAAATAATGGTCCTTCTATTTCATATACTTTAGCACCCTCTTCTGTTCTTGATTGTCTTTCTGTAGCTCTGATTCTAGAGGCTGACTTCCATGCATAAACTAAAGCGTTAACTATTACTCCTGCAACAACTGCTACAGCTAGATCTTCAAAAACTGTGATGATTGTGACTAAAACAATAACTAATGCATCAGATCTTGGAACATAAAACAGTAACTTTAGTGAATTCCATGCAAATGTTCCAATAACAACCATAAACATTACGCCAACTAATGAGGCTATAGGAATGAGTTCAATTAAGCTTGAAGTGTAGAGAATAAAAATTAGTAAAAAAACTGCAGCTGAAATACCGGCTATTCTTGTTCTGCCACCTGATTTTACATTTATCATTGATTGTCCAATCATAGCACAACCACCCATACCTCCAAAAAAACCAGTAACACTATTAGCTACACCTTGTGCTAGACACTCTTGACGAGTTCCACCTTTTTTATTTGTAAGTTCACCAACTAAATTAAGTGTTAGTAAACTTTCAATTAAGCCAATCGCTGCAAGAATTATAGCATATGGAAATATAATTATTAATGTTTCTATGTTTATTGGAACCATTGGAATTGCAAAAGTTGGCAAACCTCCTGCAACACTTGATAAATCACCTACTCTAGGGACTGGTAAATCTAAAAGTAAAACTAAAGATGTAACTAATAGAATGGCAGCTAATGTTGATGGGATTATTTTAGTAACTCTTGGTAAGTACCAAATGATTAGCATTGTTAAAAAAACTAAAACTAAAGAATATGTTAATACCTCACCTGAGATCCATGTATATGTTCCATCAAGATTAATTATTTGAAATTGATGTAATTGAGATAATCCAATAACAATTGCTAAACCATTTACAAAACCTAACATCACTGGCTGCGGCACCATTCGCATAAACTTACCTAATTTGAAAATACCTGCTAAAATTTGAAGAATACCCATTAAAACAACTGTAGCAAAGAGATATTGTACTCCATGCTCTGATACTAAAGATACCATTACAACAGCAAGAGCTCCCGTTGCACCAGATATCATACCTGGTCGACCTCCAAAAAAAGCAGTTATTAATCCAACAATAAAAGCAGCATATAAACCTGCCAAAGGAGCTACTCCAGCAACAAAAGCAAATGCTATTGCTTCTGGAACAAGAGCAATTGCTACAGTAAGACCAGATAGAATTTCAATTTTAAATAAAGAAAATGAAGCTCCCTCTTTTGGAATATATTCATCTTTATTTAAACCTAAGGAATTTGCAAATTGACCAATTGTTGATTTTATCATCTTGATGTATCTATTCTAAATAGGTAAATTGTGTAATAAGTAAACAAACTCTACCAAGCAGCTTTGTATATATTAAAAGCATCAGATTCTTCAATTTTACGAGGATTATTCACTAATAACCTAGTTTGCTTCATTGCTTCTTTAGCCATTGAATTACAAGCTTCTTCAGGTATTCCTAATTCTCTTAATCTATAAGGTAATTTAAGTTTTTTAGATAAGTTTTCTAAAAGATCAATAAAATGATTACAGACTTTCTCATCATTTTTACTATTTTCTAAATTTTTAAATAAATACGGTGCAAGATAAGCATAATTTTTTCTTGCATCTTCGTTGAGTGAATTAAATTTAAGGACATGAGGTAGAACCAAAGAATTTGATAATCCATGAGAGATATTAAATAGACCTCCTATAGGGTATGCAAGCGCATGAACTGCAGCAACGGGAGAATTTGCAAAAGCTTTTCCTGCTAACATTGATCCAAGAAGCATATTAGATCTGGCATTAATATTTTTTCCATCAAATACTGCAACTTCAATGGATGATCCTAGAAGTTTTAGTGCTTCAATAGACAGCATTTTTGAAATAGGATTGTTATTAGGATTTACAGATGTAAAAGCCTCAATTGCATGAACCATTGCGTCTATTCCAGTAGATGCAGTTATATTGGCAGGTAAATCCATCGTTAATAGTGGGTCTAGAATAGCAAGGTCAGGTAAGATGTATTTTGAAGAAACACCTTTTTTTTCTTTATCATCCATTGTGATAATTGATATTGGTGTAACTTCAGAACCAGTTCCTGCTGTTGTTGGTATAAGTACAAGTGGTAGCCTTGGACCCCTAGCATTATTAACACCCCATATTGTTTCAATATCCTGATTAGATCCTAAAAGTAAAGATACAAGCTTTGCAACATCCATCGATGAGCCTCCACCAAATCCCAGAACTCCAGTTGAATCAAATTCTTTTGCACTTTCAAAAGCTTTTAATAATGTTGATTTAGAAGGATCAGATTCTACATCATCAAATATTTTTATATTGGAGTGAGTTTTAAGTTTTTTGATTGTCAACTCAAGCAAACCTAATTCTGTTAATCCTTTATCAGTAATGATAAATATATTTTTTCCTAATAAAGTTTTAATTTGATCAGTCGAATTGACTGCTTCTTGATTGCCAAAAATTAAGCTTGCTGTTGATTGAAAATTAAACATTATTTATGGTCGGGGAGAAAGGATTCGAACCTTCGACCCCCTGGTCCCAAATCTGTATAACATAGGCTTATTGGGTTTCATAGGGTTTGATAGGGTTTCATTAAGTAACCAAAAGTCTCATTAAGTTTCATACAGTTTTGATATTAAACATAACAAAAACATAACAAAAAAAACATAACAAAAAAATTGATTTATTTAAAATTTTTCTTGTAATTTTCTGCTTGCTCAAAGATTTCAACATAAACTTCTTCTCTTTCAACAGGAGGGTATTCAAACTTATCTAATATAAGGATTAAATCTACCTTTAAAGATGCCTTAATATCTTCACGTTTATTCCAATCTGGATATTGAGATTGTTTTTCAATTAATTGTTTTATGGCTATAGATAAATCAATTAATTTTGACTCTGGATATGTAAAAGCATACTTGAAACACAATTCTTTTAAGATATCATAAAAAGCTTTCTCTTCAAAGCTGATACCTAAATCTTTACCTGATGAGTATTCTTTATGAATTTCTAAAATTAAATCTGTAATTTCTGAAGCTATTTTTTCATGAGCTTCGTTATTAAATAGCACTCCTTCTTCTCTTTGATTATATTTATCAACTAACGAATACATTTTTTTTGTAAAATCAATTCCCTTTAAACGATTTACTTTTTTAATCTCTCCAATAACTTTTGCTAAATGTTTCTGTAATAATTTAATTTTTGTGTTGGGTAATTTGATTTCATTTATTTTATTTAAATAATCTTCATTGAAAAGATCTATCTCTTTATTATTATTAAGTTTAAAAATTTCTTCAACTCCATCACTTTTTAATGCATTTTCTATCATTTGTCTTACACGTTCATTCATTTTATGGGTGTCAGGTGCATCACCTTTTGTGATTTTAGATATTATTGAACGAATGGATAAATAATAATGAGTGAAATCTCTTTCTATTTTTTTTAAATCTTCACTCCCTACACAAATATCATATGCAGATTTTAAACGTCTAACTAAGTCCATAAACTTTTTTTCAATTTCAATTGATTGCTGCACAAACTCGCTAGCTTTGTTTAAATTTTGTAATTGTTTTAATTCAGATCCATTAAAATAATCATCTGTGTCAAATTTGTTAAATAATCTAGATAATAGATCTAAATGATCTCTAAAAATAATAATTGATTCAGATATATCTTCAAAATTAGAATCTTCGTTCTTAGAATATTTTGCAAGTGCTAAATTCATTTGTTTTTTTATTCCAAGATAATCAACAACCAGACCTTTATTTTTTTCTTTATATTTTCTATTAACCCTAGATATAGTTTGAATTAAATTATGCTGTTTTATAGGCTTAAAAATATACATGCTATCTAATGATGGTACATTAAAACCGGTTAGCCACATATCAACAACAATAGCGATTTTAAAATTGGACTTTTCATTTTTAAAGCAATTGTCTAATGTTTTTCTATATTCAGGAGTGCCAAGTGCATTATACAGATCAACGTCATCATCTTTATCTCTTGTCATAACCATTTTTATTAATTCAATTGGTTTACTGTTTTCTAAATTATTAACATTTGATAATTCATGATTAGAATTTTTTATTTTGTTCCATTCTGGTTTCATTTTTATTATATTTTTAAAAATTTCATATGCGATCTCTCTTGTGCTGCAAACAATCATGGTTTTGCCTTCAATAGTAGAGCCTTCGAAATATCTGCTTTCGTAATGAGATATAAAATCTTCAGCAATATTTTTCAAAAGTTTGGGATTACTCAAAATTGTATTCATTTTAGCAGTTTCTTTTTTACTTTTTTCTACTTGATAAATATTTGCACCTGATTTTTCAATTTTATCATAATAGTTTTCAATTTTTTCAAGCTCAGAATTGTTTAATGCAATTTTTGCAGCTCGACCCTCGTAAACAATCCTAACTGTAATTTCATCAATTACAGAATCAGTCATAGTGTATGAATCTATTACTCTACCAAAGACATCAAGAGTTGCATCTATTGGGGTTCCAGTAAAGCCAACATAAGTTGCATTAGGGAAAGAGTCGTGGAGATATTTTGCAAAACCATATTTTTTTTTTATTAGGTTTTCAGATATTTCAATTTTTTGATCAAGATTAATTTGACTTCTGTGCGCTTCGTCTGAAATACAGATAATGTTGCTTCTTTCACTTAAAAGTTTAGTATCTTCAGTAAACTTTTGAATTGTAGTTAAAAAAACACCTCCACTTTTTTTACCTTTTAGTAAATCTCTTAAATTATTTCTACTGTTAACACTAATAACTGTATCATCTCCTATAAATTTTTTAGCATTAGTAAATTGTTCTGATAATTGATCATCTAAATCAATTCGATCTGTAATTAAAATTATTGTTGGGCTTTTGAAAAATTTACTTTTCATTAATAATCTCGTTAAATAAAGCATAATAAAACTCTTACCTGAACCTGTAGCACCAAAGTATGTGCCACCCTTACCATCACCGTTTGGTTTTTGAGCTATTTTAATATTGTTATACAAACTAGTTGCGGCATAATATTGAGGGTAACGACAAACTATTTTTTCATTTTGTTTTGAAGTATCTGGAAATAGAATAAAATTATTAATAATATTTAATAGACGTGAATTATTAAGCATACCCTTTACAAGTGTGAACATACTATCAATGCCATCTACATCTTTCGATAAACCAGCTATTCTTCTCCAAGAATAGAAATATTCGTAAGAAGAAAAAAAAGATCCAGCTTTATTATTCACTCCGTCGCTAATTATACAAAATGCGTTATATTTAAATAATTCTGGAATATCTCTCTTATACCTATTTGTTATCTGTGAATAAGCATCAAAAATAGTTGCATCTTCTCTAATTGCACTTTTGAACTCTAATACTACTAGTGGAAAACCATTTATAAAAATTATCCCATCAGGTATTCTTTTTTCATTACCTACTATTTCAAATTGAGTAACAAATTTAAAAATATTATTTCTTTCATCATAATAATCCAGTGGTTCAATTAAAATATCTTTTTGATCATCATCTTCTCTTTTAAAAATTATTCCATTTTGAATCCAATTAAATATAATCTTATTTGCTTCATATAAGTCAGCTACCGTTTGTAGTTTAAATTTTTTTATAATTGAATCTATTTCACTTGTTTTTAAGTCATATTTTTTATATTTATTTGCTAAATATTTCTTTAAATCACTCTCAATTAAAACATCCTCTATATTTCTTTTTATTTTATCACCTTTTAAATGATTATATCCCTCAATTTTAATTATTTCCTCAAAAGCCTTTTCTAATTTATCTTCTGTAAATTTGATTTTTGAATTATTATTTACCATTAGTATTTTCTAAAACTCCCTTAATCAAAATTGGACTAATAGGCTTTAAATAACTAAAAATTTTTTCACTTATTTCATTACGATTTCTAAAAGAATTATAAAATGAGACTATTGTTTTTTGGATTTCTATATCAGGCAATGGAACTTTTATCGTGGTAAATATTTCCCATTCCAAACTAGCTCTAACACTTCCGTCACTTATAAACCATCCATACCTATCAAATTCTCCTCTTGAAAACCAAATCATTAAATATTCAGGAAGTACTTCAGTATTGTCTATAACTTCAAAAATTTGATAAGCGGGAGAGATTATAGCCTTATCTAAATATGTATAGTGTGCAACTCTAATAACTTCATCCCTTCCAACTTGCATTGGATTAAAAGCAAATTGATTATTTTCAATTACTTTATATTTTGAGATATCAGTGTCGGAAATATTTGCTTTAGATTTTATAAACTTTTTATTTATATTTATCCCTAATAATCTTTTAATACTCTTTTTTTGATTTCTATTATCAACTAATTTAATTAAATTGCCTATTTCTTTTTTATTTTTATATTTTTTTAAATCTTCCAGTAAAGTATTAAAAATCAGCTGAATATCTTTCAAACTTTTTTTTAAGTTACTTTGATTTGCTATAATACTATTATACAAATCCACAAATTTTTTTTGTAAATCTATTTCTGGAACTAATATATCAATATCACAAAAACGCTCCCACTCTAAACCTCCACGAACACTAGAGTCACAGAAAGTCCAAGCTTTACGATCAAACTCAGGACGATTGAATTGCATCATAATAAATTCTGGCAATAATTCATTTTCATCAATTACTTCAAATGTTTTATATGCTGGAGACACAATTATAGGATCTGCTTCTGTATGCAATGCGATTGGAAGAATTTCGTCTCTATCAACATGCATAATATTTGTTGCAAATTGATTTTTTTTAACAATTTTATATTTTGAAATATCTACTTCTGATAAATTTGCAACTGTTGGCATAAAATTTTTTTTTATATTTACTCCCATTGCAGCAAGTATACTTCTATCTGTGTTCCGAGAATTAACCTCTTTTATACAATTTCCAATTTTATTATAATTCATATCCTATTTTTTTTAGAGCATTTTTTAATTCATCTTGAGATTTAAGTTCTTCTTCTAATATATTTTTAAATTCTCCTTTAATCCTCTTCATTTCTTCATCAAAATTTATTTTACTATCTCTATCAACAAATTCTATGTACTTGCTGGGTACTAAAGAAAAATTATTTTTCTCTATTTGCTCTAATGATGCAGAATAACAGTATTCAGGAACATTTTTATATTTTTTTAAATAATTAATATCTCTCCAATTATGAAAATTTTTGACAATTTTATGTAAATCAGTTGTTGTAAATTCAATGTATTTTTTTTCATAAATACTTCCCCATCTTCTCAGATCTATAAATAGTATTTCAGTTTGTCTATTTCTTAAATGATAGTTTTGAGTTCCTAAACTATATTTTTTTTCTTCTTTATTTTTGTTTATAATCCATAAACTGACACTAATATCAGTATTATAAAACATATCTCTTGGCAAAACTAATATTGCTTCAATGAGATTATTTTTAATTAAAGATTTTCTTATTTTATATTCTTCACCTCCAGCACCTAATGCGCCATTTGATAATATAAGGCCTGCAGTTCCGTTTTGACTTAATTTGCTTACAATATTTAAAATCCATGCATAATTAGCGTTACTCTTTGGGGGTACATCATAACCCATCCATCTAGGATCATCTCTTAATTCATTTTCTGCCCTCCAATCCTTTAGATTAAAGGGGGGATTAGCCATTATATAATCAGCTTTTAAGTCTTTGTGTAAATCTTCAGAAAAAGTATCACTGGCTTTATGACCTAAATCTGCAGAGATACCTCTTATTGCTAAATTCATCTTTGCTAATTTGTAAGTTGTAGGAATAGATTCTTGTCCATAAATAGAAACTTCTTTTTTGTTACCATTATGATTTTCTATAAATTTTACTGATTGAATAAACATACCTCCTGTTCCACAGGCAGGATCATAAATTATTCCATTGAAAGGCTCTATTAACTCAGCAATAAGATTAACAATGCTTTTAGGTGTATAAAACTCACCTTTACCTTTTCCACTACTTTCTAAAATTGCAAATTTTTTAAGAAAAAATTCGTAAACTCTTCCTACTATATCATATCCTTCGTCTTTTAAGGTATCTATCCCATTTATTGTATCTATAAGAGAAGATAACTTTGTAATATCTAAAGATAATCTCGAAAAGTAATTATCTGGCAGCGCACCTTTTAATGATTTATTCTTTTTCTCAATATTGTGCAGAGCAGTATCTATTTTTAAAGAAATATCATTTTGCTTAGAATTTTTTACAACAAAATCCCATCGACTAATTATATCTAAAAAAAAAATATTGTTTTGATTATAAAATTCTGGTTTTTCTAAATATTTATCCAGTCCTTCATTAATTAATTTCTGACGTTGACCTTCAAACTTATCACTTGCAAATTTTAAGAAAAGTAAAGCAAGAACAACATGCTTGTACTCTGAAGGCTCTACACTTCCTCTAAGTTTATTAGCGCTATCCCATAAACTTTCTTCTATACTCTTAGTTTTTTTTGTTAATTTTTTTTTACTCATATTTAGAATAGCTTGCACAAAGAAGCTGAATTCAGATATCTTTTCCTTTTATCATAAATTAGAAAAAAACAGTACACTGACCTAAGAACATAACAAAAAACATAACAAATTTGTTTTTGCTAATTAAATATATTAATAAATGGCAGAAAAGTGGTCGGGGAGAAAGGATTCGAACCTTCGACCCCCTGGTCCCAAACCAGGTGCGCTACCAGGCTGCGCTACTCCCCGAAAAAATTTGTTATATTCATAAATAGCCTAAAAACAATCTTTTATGTTTGTTTTCTAAAATAATATTTATTATAATAAAGTTAGGGGTGCTTAAATGCTGAGATTTATACCCTTTTAACCTGATCTGGATAATGCCAGCGGAGGAAACATGAAAACAATACTAATTTTTTTTATTACCTTATTTATCTCTTTCTCAATCTATGCAGAGAAACTAACTATTTATACATATGACTCTTTTGTTTCAGAATGGGGTCCAGGACCTATAATTGAAAAAATATTTGAAGAAAAGTATAGTTCAGATTTAGAATTTGTTGCAGTAGACAGTGCCGCAACATTATTGAATAAAGTTATTTTAGAGGGTGATACTACTAAAGCAGATATAGTTTTAGGTCTTGATATGAATTTATTTGATTTAGCTGAACAATCTGGACTTTTTTCATCTTATAATATTGATGACATAAACAACTCTTTGAATCTACCATTAAACTGGGAAAGCACTAAATTTGTTCCATATAATTATGGATATTTTTCTTTTGTGTATAATGAAGCAAATTTAGAGTCCCCTCCAAGATCTATGGATGAATTAATTAATTCTACTAATGCAAGAATTGTAATTCAAGACCCTAGAACCTCTACCCCGGGATTGGGATTATTAACTTGGATGAAAGCATTATATGGAGATAAAGCTGGGGATGAATGGAAAAAATTAAATAAGAAAATTATTTCAGTTACCAAAGGATGGACAGATGCCTATTATAATTTTTTTATGGCAGGAGAAGCTGACATGGTTTTAAGTTATACAACATCTCCAGCTGCACATATTATGTTTGAAGAACGATATGATATTCTTGCTACAACTTTTGAGGAAGGAAATTATATAACAATTGAATTTGCAGGTATCTTAAATAATTCAAAAAATAAAGATTTAGCAAATAAATTTCTTAACTTTATGTTGTCAGAAGAATTTCAATCTGTCATTCCATCAACAAATATAATGTACCCTGTTACAAATATAAAAGATTTGCCTGAGGCGTTTGATAAATTAGAAGTTCCTAAATTTATTCAAATGGATCCAAAAGAAATTAATAAAAATAAAGAGAAATGGATTGATGAGTGGCTTAATGCTTCATAAATAAATTGTATTATAAATATAATTACTCAGTTTTATTTTTTTTTGGATTAATAATCCTACTACCTTTTATAGGTATTTTTTCAAATATTAGTTATGATTTGAGTACAATTTATAATTTTTTTCAAAATTCATATACGCATCGTTTAATTTATTTTTCATTATATCAAGCTTTTCTTTCAGCTATATTAAGTTGTTTTTTAGCTATTCCATTCGCTTTAGCATTAAATAGACATAAGAATTTAAAAATAATTAAATTAATTATTTCTCTTTGTGGATTTTGCTTTGTGATTCCAACAATTTTAATAGTCTTTGCAGTCATTAAACTTTTTGGAAATAATGGGTTTTACAACTCGTATTTTAACTTGTATGAAAATTTATCGATAGAGACAATCTTTGGAATAAAAGCAATTTTAATTGCACATATACTTCTTAATACACCGTTTGCTACTAGGTTATTTTTTCAATCCTTAAATAGTATTCCATTGAAATATTATGAAATATCAAGTTCTCTAAACATCACTTTTTTAGGAAATCTTATTAAATTGGAATTACCCTATATTAGACAAAATTTTTTTACTATTTTTTCAATAATATTCTCACTTTGTTTTTTAAGTTTTGCTATAGTTATGGCTTTAGGTGGTGGACCTAAGTATTCAACAATTGAAGTAGCAATTTATCAATACGCACTTTTTGATTTAAACTTTAATAAAGCAATTTTACTTAGTTTTTTACAAATATTTATTTGTCTATTTTTTTTATTTATTGGTTTCTACAAATTAAAAGGTTCAAATTTTTTTGAAATAGATCAAATTAAATTTATTCATCCTTATAAAAACCACAGAGTTATAAAAATAATAGATTTTTTTGTAATTGCATTTTTTTCTATCTTTCTCTTTTCCCCAATCATTTCTATAATTTTAAATTTTGTAAGCAATGGATTTTATATTTCTTTAATTAATTATAAATTTGCAGAGTCTTTTTTTAATTCATTAATTATTTCTATTTCTACCGGTATAATTGTAAGTATAGCTGGGTTTATAATTTCATCTATACTTGTAATAAACCATAAAAATATAATTTTTCAGCAATCAATATTTTTAATTAGCTCTTCAATAATAATTATTTCACCAATAATATTTAGTCTAGGGTACTTTATAGTTTTAGGTGAACTAAGATATTTACTATTCATAAAATATTTAGTGATAATTTTAATTAATTGTCTTTTTTTATTACCATTTTCAATATTGATAATTTTTAATAATCTAAAAAATATTTTTTTAAATTTTGAAAATTTTCAACAAACTTTTCGATTAAATATAAATAATTATTTTATAATTTTATTTCCACTGATTAAAAAAAATATAATTTTTGTTTTTGCTTTTTCAACAGTTATTACTTTTGGAGATTTTACAATAATTTCATTTTTTAAAGATCAAGATTTTGATACTCTACCATCTTATCTATATAAATTGATAAGTGTGTATAGGTTTAATGAAGCTTCTTTTATTGCTGGTGTTATTTTAATTTTTAGTATGATTATTTTTTTATTTATTGATAATGTTGATTACCAAGGTAAGTCCGCCATTAAAACATGAAGATAAATACTAGCAACGTAACCAACAAATATAACTGGAGTCCATTTTAAATGTCCAAAAAAAGTATAGTAACCTCTTGCTTGTCCCATAAGTGCTACGCCAGCAGCTGATCCAATAGATAATAGACTTCCACCTACACCAGTTGTTAAGGTCACAAGCAACCATTGATCAATAGACATTTCTGGTCTCATCGTAATAACTGCAAACATTACAGGTATATTATCTACAATTGCTGAAAGAACACCTACAATTGCATTTGCCATTGTTGGACCAAGACCAATATATAAAAATTCAGAAACAACAGTTAGATAACCTATAAATCCTAAACCGCCCACACTTAAAATTACTCCAAAGAAAAATAATAAAGTATCCCATTCTGCTCTTGAAACTTTTCTAAAGAAATCAAATTTTTGATCTTCCACAGATGGGTCATGAGTAATTTGTAAATAAAATGAATATAATCCAAGTACACCTAATCCAAACATCATACCAAGCATTGGGGGTAGATGAAGAATATTATGAAAGTTTACAGCACTAAAAATTGTAAACAAACCTAAAAAGATAATTACTCGTCCACCTCTTTTCATGTATTCTCTTTCAGAACTAATTTGTGGTTTGTCTTTTGGTATAAAAAAATACATAACCGCTGCAGGTATTAAATAATTTACTACTGATGGGAAAAATATTTTAAAGAAGGTAAAAAATTCAACTATACCAGCTTGCCATACCATTAACGTTGTAATATCTCCAAAGGGACTAAATGCTCCACCTGCATTTGCAGCCACTACTATATTAATACAACCAATTGATATAAATTTTGTATTACCCTTACCGCAAGCCATAACTACGGAACACATAACTAGCGCGGTTGTTAAATTATCAGCTATAGGAGATAAGAAAAAAGTAATTATACCTGTGAATATAAATAATTGTCTAAAACTAAAACCCCTTGAGGTTAATTGGTACCTGACTACATCAAAAACTTTTCTTTCTTCAAGTGCATTGATATAAGTCATAGCTACAAGAAGAAATAGGAACAGTTCTGCAAACTCTAAGATATTATGTTCTAACGCATACTCAATTTCTTTGGCATATTGCTTATCAGAAGAAAAATGGAAGGCTATAATCCCCCATATTACAGCAGCTGAAATAATAACTGGTTTGGATTTTCTTAAATGACTAAATTCTTCAGCCATTACAACAGCATATGCTAGAACAAAAACAATAAGGCTTAAAATGCCTACATAGGATGTTGTTAGATCTATTTCCATAGTTTTAAATTAAAGCGAATTACGTCTTTTTCAATTCCAAAATCGTATAGATTATTGTGTATTGCTTCGTCAATAAAAACACTCTCTTTTATTACTTTTGCTTTATCAAAAAGCTTAATACTGTGTTCATGTGGTACAATTTCATCCTTTTTTCCACTAATTATAAGTAATGGTGAAACTATCTTATCAATTTTACTGAAGTTATCGAATTTATCTTTAACTAAATATTTTGTTGGAAATATTTTATATCTTTTTTTTGCAATATCATTGATAGATGTAAATGGAGCCTCTAAAACAATAGATAAAAATTTATACTTTGTACCTATTTCTACTGCAGCACCAGATCCAAGAGATTCTCCATAAATCACTAAATCTTTGAATTTAAATTCAGTATTATTTATAATCCATTTTAGAACCGCTTCTGCATCTTTATATAAATTTTCTTCTGTTGGATTTCCTTTGTTACCCCCAAAACCCCTCCAAGAAACTAAAAGTACACTCCAATTCCTTTCAATATACTTCTCGATTCTGTAAGCTCTATCTCCAATGTGAAAAGAATTTCCATGAAAATAAACAAGTAAAGGGTGTGAATTATCCCCTTTATGGTACCATGATAAGAGGTCTAAGTTGTCTTCAGTTTTAATATAAACTTCTTCTGTATTATCTAAATTATAATCCTTTGGTTTGCCCGGATGCCCTGATTTGTTAAAAACAATACGTCTTTGAGAGATATATAAAAGGAAACCTAAAAAAAAATATAGAAAAATTGCAGAAAAAATGTAATTCATTATTTATTATAATATTATGAGAGCAGAAAACAAAGTAATTGATCCTCTAAGTCCATACAGCCGTGCACTGAAAAAAATAGAGGAAAGTGGTATTAGGCCTACAAAACAAAGAAGGATTTTAGCTATGTTAATTTTTCAAAAAGGCGATAGGCATGTATCAGCCGAAAATCTTTTTGATGAAGTAAAAAAAGAAGATAGGAAAATTTCTATGGCTACAATCTACAATACTCTAAAACAATTTACATCTTTAGGATTAATTAGAGAAATAGTAGTTGATCAAAACAAATCACTTTATTGTAATAATAATAAGTCTCACTACCATTTATATATTGAAGATGAAGGTAAGATACACGATATACCTACAAAAAATATTAATCTAGATATACCTTCTATACCTGCTTGCCTTTCATTACATAACATTGATGTTATTGTAAGAGTAAGGTCTCTTAAAGAAGACCAAGAAAAGAATTAATTTTTTATGCACAACATAAAGTTGTGGTCTCCAAATAACAAAATTACAAACCTCCAGAAGTTTATCAATCAACTTGATACTGGTTTAAAAATAAAAAATTATGCTGACTTGCATCACTGGAGCATAAAACATAAAAATGAATTTTGGAGCAATGTATGGAATTTCACAAATTTTGTTGGTGAAAAAAAAGGTAAAATTTTTAAATCAGCACCTGAATTTACTAAAAATAAATTCTTTGATGAATGTAGCATAAATTATGCTGAAAATTGTTTAACTAAAAAAGATGATAGTGAGTCAATAATATTTCATTCTGAAAAAAAAATTAAAAGAAAATATTCTTGGAGAGAGCTTAGAAGTGCAGTTTTTAAATTTGCAAATTATTTAAAGAATAATAACATTAAAAAAAATGACAGGATAGCTGCTATACTTCCTAATATACCTGAAACTGTAATTTCATTTTTATCTACAGCACAATTAGGTGCTATATGGTCATCATGTTCATCAGATTTTGGAAAAAAAGCAATAATAGATAGATTTAAACAAATTGAACCAAAACTATTATTATTTTCAGATTATTATTTTTATAACAATAAAAAAGTTGATACGACAAAAATTATAAAAGAAGTAATTAAGAATATACCAAGTATAGAAAAAATCGTTTTAATACCATATGAATTTTATGACGTAGATTATCAACTAGATTTTGAATACGATAATTTATACAATATTTTAAAACAAGAAACTGAATACAGTAAATTTGAAAAATTTAATTTTAATCACCCGATTTATATTCTTTATTCAAGTGGAACCACTGGAGTACCAAAATGTATTGTTCACAGTTCTGGCGGAGCGCTAATACAACACAAAAAAGAACATGTACTTCATTGTGATATTAATGAAAAGGATAGAGTTTTTTATTTTACTACTTGTGGATGGATGATGTGGAATTGGTTAGTTTCTGCTTTAGCAACAAAAGCAACAATAGTTTTATATGATGGGTCACCTTTTATTCCCGATAGTAAACATCTTTTTGAAATAGCAGAAGAAGAAGGTATTAATTTTTTTGGAACTGGTGCAAAATTTTTAGATACTTTAAAAAATAATAAAACTAAAATTAAGGAAAGTTTTAAATTAAATAATTTAAATACATTAGCTTCAACAGGATCTCCTTTGGTTAATGAATCATTTGAATATGTTTATCAAAACATAAAATCAAATATTCATCTTGAATCTATAAGTGGTGGCACTGATTTAGTTTCGTGTTTTGTTACAGGCAATCCATTAATGGATGTCTATAGTGGGGAAATTCAGTGTAAAGCTCTTGGAATGGACGTTGATGTATTTGATGAAAAAGGAAATTCAATTGAAAATCAAAAAGGAGAACTAGTATGTAAGTCATCTTTTCCTTCAATGCCTTTATATTTTTGGAACGATCATGATAATAAAAAATATTTTAATTCTTATTTTAGTAAATATGAAAACATTTGGTATCATGGAGATTATATTGAAAAAACTATAAATGGCGGTTATGTTATTTATGGTCGATCAGATGCAACACTAAATTCTGGAGGAGTAAGAATAGGTACTGCAGAAATTTATAGAGTAATTGAAAATATTACAGAAGTTCAAGAATCTATTGCAGTGGAATATAAATTAAAAAATGATACACAAATTATATTATTTGTGGTCTTGAACAATAATTTTGAATTTAATGAAAATTTAAGATCAAAAATAATAGATGAAATAAAAATTAATCTTTCTTACAAACATATTCCTTCACAAATATATGCCGTAAGTGAAATACCTAGAACTAGAAGTGGTAAAATAGTCGAAATTCTAATTAAAAAATTAATTAATGGTGAAAATATTGAAAATGAAGAATCATTGGCTAACCCAGAATGTTTAAAAGAATTCGAATTAGTATATAAAAACTTAAAGAATAATTATGCCAAATAGAGTTGTAGTCCGAAAACTAGGTGGTCCAGAGGTTTTGAAATACGAAAACTATGAGTTACCAAAAAATGTTGAAGTAAATATGGTAAGAATTAACCAAACTTCTATAGGAATTAATTACATTGATACCTATCATAGAACTGGAATATACCCGTTACCTGTAGAATTCCCTTTTTGTTTAGGAGTAGAAGCAGCAGGAGAAGTTATAGAAATTGGAGATAATGTATCGAACTTAAAAGTTGGTGATAGAGTAGCTTACTCCTTTAGCCCTCCAATTGGTGCATATTGTGAAGTTAGAGATTTTGATGCTCAAAGAGTTATAAAATTACCAGATTATATTTCAAATGATGAAGCTGCTTCAATATTATTGCAAGGAATGACCGTCGAATACCTTTTTGAAAGATTATATAAATTACAAAAAGATGAAGTTTTTTTATTTCATGCAGCTGCAGGAGGTGTTGGTTTAATTGCTAGTCAATGGGCAAAATCCATAGGAGCTAAAATGATAGGTACTGTTAGTACTCATGAAAAAGCATCATTAGCAAAAGAAAACGGGTGTGAATTCACTATTAATTATAAACAAGAGGATGTTCATAGTAATGTTTTAAAATTAACAAACAATGAAGGAGTTGATGTTGTATATGATGGAGTAGGTAAAGATACATTTGATATATCTTTAAAATGCTTAAAATTTAGAGGTCTAATGGTATCTTTCGGGCAATCTTCCGGAATGGTAAATGATGTAAATCTTCATAGTACATTTAATCCTAAAAGTTTATATTATACTAGACCAACATTAATGCATTATATTCGTAATTCAGAAGAGCTAGCTGAATGTAGTAACAAATTATTTTCAAAAATTAAAAATAAAGAAATTAAGCCTAATATATTCAAAAAATTTAAATTATCTGAAGCTAGTGAGGCTCATGAGTTAATTCAATCAAGGAATTCTGTAGGGTCAATAATTCTATGCCCCTAGATTAGTGGCATCCCCTAGGAGAGTCGAACTCCTCTTTTCAGGATGAAAACCTGATGTCCTAACCGATAGACGAAGGGGACACGTGGTTGGTATATAGTAGATATTTTGATTTTTTTCAAATTATTTAATTGATTACTTTCACGTCATGAATCAGTATTTGGGGCAACTGACTACTTGAGAAGTTATCTTTTTTAATAGAACACAAAATATGAAATTTAAATTTATTAAACTTCATAAGATAATCACCAATAAAGGTATTAATACTGTTGAATGATATACCTTTTAAATTTTCACCTAAATCATTTTTAAAAAAAATTAAAATATGTTTATTTTTTAGATTTTTAACTTGATCGATTACTATATCTTTGATTAAAAATTGAGGTTCTTCATTACCTTTGCCGTGAGGTTCTAATAATTCTAAATTATCTAAAAAATCTTTGTTTATTTGATTTACAGAAATTTCACTGTCATAAAATATTTTTTTTTCAAAAAAATTATTATGATATGAATCAAATTTTTTAACTAAAAATTTATCTATTTTATTTAATTTATTTTTATTAATCTTTAAACCTACTGCCATTTTATGTCCTCCTCCATCTTCAATTAAATAATTAGCCTTAAGATCAAGAACAATACTACCAATATCAATTTGATCTATAGATCTACCCGAGCCAGATCCAACATTATTAATAAAAGAAAATACAAATGTCGGTTTGTTATAAAGAGCTACTATTTTACTAGCAACTATACCTAAAACACCTTGGTGCCAATTCTCTTTATAAACAATAATAAATTTTTTACTTTCTTGATCTTTTATTTGTTCAATTGCTTCATTAAAAATATTTTGTTCAATTAATTTTCTTTTTTCATTAATTAAAAATAGTTTTCTAGAAATAGTTTCTATTTCAGAATCATCATTTGATATCAGAAGTTTGGAGGATAAAGAAGAGTCATCAATTCTACTCGCAGCATTAATTTGTGGTCCTAAGACAAAACCGATATCTTTAGCTAAAGGTTCATGATTTATATTAGAGTTATCTAATATTTTTGTTATTGATTTATTTTTTCGACTTCTAATGAGCTCCAAACCTTTACTAACAATTGACCTATTGTAATTGTTAATATTAACAATATCACAAATTGTTCCAACAGCAACTAGGTCTAAATATGACATCAAATTTGGTTCTTTTATATTTGGAAATAATTTTAATTCTCTTATTTGCTTTCTTAAACCCATTAAAAAAAGAAAAGTTACTGCTACTGCAGCAAAATCTTTATAATCATTTTTTTCATCAAATCTATTTGGATTAATTAACGAGTGAACTTTTGGAAGTTTATATTCACTTAAATGATGATCTATAACTATAACTTCAATACCATTGTAATTAGGTAAATCAATCGAGTTAAATGCTGATGTGCCACAATCAAGTGTAAACAAGAGTGTAATATTTTCATTAAGCATTTCATTCATAAGCCTAATATTTGGACCATAACCCTCCGATAATCTGTTAGGTATTTTACAAACAAGATTATTTGTAAAATTATTTAAAAATTTATATAAAATTGAAGCAGAAGCAGATCCATCAACATCATAATCAGCGATTATTCCAATCTTTTCATTGTTTTTTAAAGCCTCAATACATCTTTCAATTCCTTTTTTCATATCTTTAAGTTCAAAAGGATCTGGAAGATTATTTAAAAGATTAGGATTTATATAGTTATCATAATTTTCTTCGAAGACACCTCTTGAAATTAGAAGTTTTGAAAAAATTTCAGAAATTGATTTTTTTTGAGAAAGAGCTTGAATGTGCTTAAAATCTATTTGCTTTTCTTCCCAAATTTTATCAGATAGTGATTTTTCAATATTCACATTAATTAATTATCATGAATAGCAAGAACAGTAATTTTTTCTTTTACAAACTCTAAACCTTCAATTTTATTAATTACATTACTTAATTTTTCTTTCTGAATATTATGAGTAGTTATTATAATAGGTATAGGTTTGTCTACTTCTGAAGTCTCAGGAAGTTGAAGTATTTTTTTAACAGATATATCAAAATCACTAAAGTAATTAGTAATTGACGAAAGAACTCCAGGTTTGTCTTCTGTCATTATTCTTAGGTAATAGCTATTAATTACATTTTCTACTGAATATTTTTCAAAGCTTTGTAACTTATCAATTTTAAATCCTAAATTATCAAATTTTTCATTCTGAGATATATCATATAAATCAGACAAGACAGAGCTGGCAGTTGGCTTCCCCCCTGCTCCTTCACCCTCTAAAAATAAATTTTCTAGATGTATAGTTTCAATATTAATCGCATTAAGAGCATTATCAACACTTGCTAAGGGATTATCCATTGAAACTAATTTTGGTGAAGTAAAGTTTGAAATCTTTCCCTCAATTATGCAAGCTTCAGAAATTAATTTTATCTTATACCCTAATTTTTCAGCAAAATTAATATCTTCAATTTTAATATTTGAGATTCCTTCAATATAATTATTATTAAAGTTTAAATTTGATTTAAAACATAGAGTTGATAATATTGTTAACTTGTGCGCTGCATCATATCCTCCAATATCTAATTTTGATTCTTGTTCAGAAGTAAATCCTTTATCTTTAGCAATTTTAAGAACTGCATCAAAAGATAAATTATCTTGTTGCATTTTTGTTAAAATATAATTTGTAGTTCCATTTAAAATCCCAGAAATTTTATTAATTTTATCTAAACTAATAGAATTTTTTATTGTTTTTATTACTGGTATACCTCCTGCAACAGCAGCTTCATATGATAAAGCTAGTGAATGTGTGTTAGCTAATTTGAATAATTCTTTTCCATGATTAGCTATTAATGCTTTATTCCCTGTTACAACATGTTTTTTATTTTTAAATGCTGTTTCAATAATTTCATAGCTAATTCCTTTTTCTTCACCAATTAATTCAACAATTACGTTACAATTATCATCTTTAGACATTTCTCTTGGGTCATCATACCAAGTATAATTTGATATGTTAAAATTTCTTTTTTTATTTTTACTTCTTGCAGATATTCCAACGATGTTCAATTCTAAATCTTTTTTATCAAAAAAATAATTTTTATTTTCTTCAATTGTTTCAACTAGTGCTGATCCAACATTTCCCAATCCCGCTATACCAATATTAAGTTTACTCAT
The DNA here is from genome assembly GCA_902605135.1 of uncultured Alphaproteobacteria bacterium. Taxonomy (GTDB): domain Bacteria; phylum Pseudomonadota; class Alphaproteobacteria; order HIMB59; genus CACPNW01. The sequence goes on along the minus strand of CACLBK010000019.1, from coordinate 1,582 downwards.
AACTAAATTTAACTTTTATAATCATTAATACATTTATCTATATCTTTTTTATCAGTATTAGAAATACTACAATAATCTAATAATTCTTCATCAGTTAATTTAGTGTCTTTAAAATCTGGAACATTATCAATATCAGGATATCCACAAGAATTGATAGAAAAAAATAGAAAGAAAATTATAAAATATTTACTCATAATAAAGATACTGTTTCTTCAATATTTTCTGATATATTAAAGCATTGTACTGCTTGACCAGCAGCACCTTTGATTAAGTTATCAATTGCGCTAACTATAATCAGTTTATCTTCACTATAATGATCAAAAATTTTTATTTTACAATAATTAGAATTTTGAACAGAAAAAAAATCAAGGTTTTCATCATTGTCAATATATTTTATAAAAGGATTTATTTTTTGAAAGTCTTTGAATAGATTTATGACATCAGTTTTTTTTATACCATTATTGAGATTGCAATAAATTGTAGAAATCATACCTCTAAAATTAGGAAGAATGTGAGGATTAAATGAAAATTTTACTTCATTTTCTGAACTATGTTTATTAAGTTCTTGTTTAATTTCTGCAATATGTCTGTGATTATTTGTATTATAATTGTAAAAATTATAATCATTTTTTGATTTCATTTTATTAAAATCAAATTTTTTTCCTGCTCCACTGTAGCCTGATTTTGAATCTATTATAATATTCTCAGTATCGATTAATTGATTTTTTATTAAAGGTATTAATGGTAACAAAATAGAAGTTGGGTAGCAACCTGGTACCGCTATATTATTTGAATCTAATATTTTTTCTCTATTTATTTCAGCAAGACCATAAATAAAATTGTTTAAATACTCTTCGCATTCATGTTCATCGCCATAATTTTTTTTATAAATATCGAAATTATCTAATCTAAAATCAGCTGATAAATCTATAATATTAATTTTATTAAAATATTTTTTTACATATTTATTGGATACTGAATGAGGTAAAGCTAAGAACACATAATCACTATCTTCAGCTAGAAAACTATTATTCGGTTTTAAAAGAGGAAGTTCATTATATTCTTTTATACTATTAATATTATTGAGATAACTTCCATGAATAGTTTCTGATCCTAAAAAATTTATATCTACGTAAGAATGATTTGATAGAATTTTTACTAATTCCATTCCAACATAGCCTGTTGAGCCTAAAACGGCTACTTTAATCTTATTTTTCATGAAAATTTATCTCTTAGAGAATTGGTAACTTCTTCTAGCTTTTGCTAAACCAGCTTTTTTTCTTTCAACAACTCTTGGATCTCTTGTAAGAAAACCAACTTTTTTAAGAGGTGGTCTATTTGACTGATCATATAAGCTTAATGCTTTGCTAATACCATGTCTTATAGCACCAGCCTGACCTGAAAGACCCCCACCTTTAACTGAAGCCATAATCTCATATGAATTGTCAGCTTTAACTACATCCAAGGGTTGATTAACTATCATTTGTAGTACTGGTCTTGCAAAATATTTATCTAATGATTTTCCATTAATTTTTATTTCACCATTACCTCTTTTTAACCATACTCTGGCTATAGAGTTTTT
>CACLBK010000018.1 GCA_902605135.1 uncultured Alphaproteobacteria bacterium | reverse complement strand
AAATTTTGAAAGAGCTTGGTTTGGAGCCAACATGGGAAGGTATTTTTTTAATACTCTTATAATCACTGTTGTTTCAGTAGTTATAGTAGTCATAACAACTGGAATGTTTGGTTATGTAATTGGAAGGTATGCTTTTCCTGGAAAAAAAATACTTATTGGAATTTTAATTGCAACAATTTTTATTCCTCAAGGTTATACGATAATTCCAGTTTTTGATTTATTAACAGATTTGAAAGTTTCTAAAAATTTGATTGGCTTAACAATCGCAACTGCTGGTCATACACCAGTAATATATATTTTATTATTTGCTGGATACTTTTCAAGAATACCTGTTGAACTTGAAGAAGCTGCAAAAATGGATGGTGCAGGATTCATCAGAACTTTTATTATGATTATGTTGCCATTAACTAAACCGGTTGTCGCAACAGTTTCTATTTTACAAGTTTTACATGCATGGAATGATTTTTTATTACCTGTAGTTATTACCCTTGGTAATCCTGATATTAGAACATTATCGGTTGGGGTTTACGCATTTAAAGGAGAATATTTTGTAGATTGGTCTGGAATGGCAGCAGCTTCTGTAATAACTATATTACCTATAATTGTATTATTTTTATTTATGCAAAAATATTTTGTAGAAGGTGTGCAAGGAGCGGTAAAAGGTTAAATGGGTAAAAAACCAAATATTTTATTAATTACTTCTGATCAACAACATCACGATACAATTGGAAAGTTTAATTCTAAAATTCAAACACCTAGTTTAGATAGACTTTGCAATGAAGGAATGAACTTTACAAGAGCTTATTGTCCATCACCAGTATGTACTCCTTCAAGAGCAAGTATCATTACAGGACAATACCCTTCTTCACATGGTGCATGGACCATTGGAGTTAAGTTAGAGGAAACAGTGGAAACTATTGGAGAGCTTTTATACAAAAATGGATACTCAACAGGCTTAATTGGAAAAGCACATTTTCAACCTCTTACTTCAGTTCCAGGTCAAGAATCAATAGAAGGACAACCGACTCTTAGAGATTTAGAATTTTGGAAAAACTTCAAAGGACCTTGGTATGGTTTTGAACATATAGAACTTGCTCGTAATCATGCAGATGAAAGTCATGTTGGTCAACACTATGCCATTTGGATGGAACACAATGGTTTAAGTGACTGGAAAGAATATTTCCAACCAGTTCCTGGAGAAACATCAAAATATGCTCCTCCAATTGCTCGCGAATATGACTACTGGGCAAGACCTGATAGAGTTTGGCAGCTGGATGAAAAACATCACTATACAAACTGGACTGCAGAAAGATCAATTGAATTTTTAGATCAACAAAAAGATGACAAACCATTTTTTCTTTGGACAAGTTTTCAAGATCCTCATCCTCCATATGTATTAAGTGATCCATGGGCATCTATGTATAATCCAAGTGAGATGTCACCAGGAACTTTAAAAGAAGGAGAGCACGATTTAAATCCACCACATTTTGGTAAAACACAAACAGCTAATCCTGATTTTGAAAATTGGCATTCACCATTTAATGCCCATGGATGTATGAGTCATTTATATCCTATGGAAGAATTAAAAAAAGATATGGCAATTTATTATGGCATGATTAGTTTTATGGATAAGAATATTGGAAAAATAATTAATAAGTTAGATCAAATTGGTGAGCTTGATAATACAATAATTATTTTTACTACTGATCACGGACACTTTATTGGACAACATGGTTTAATAGCAAAGGGACCTTTTCATTATGAGGATATGCTCCGCTTACCTTTTATTGTTAGATGGCCTGGTAAAGTACCTCAAAATTCTTCATCATCATCTTTGCTAAGTTTAGTTGATCTTGCTCCAACATTTTTAAAGGTTGCAGGAATTGATATTCCAACTCAAATGCAAGGTGTTGATCAAACTGATGTATTTTATGGTAACGAGGAAAGTATACGTTCTCACATATTTGTTGAAAACAGACATAATCCAAAAATGCCACATTTAAAAACTTACATTAATGAAAATTATAAAATTTCTATTTATAGAGAGGCAAACTATGGAGAGCTTTTTGATTTAGAAAATGATCCAAATGAATATAATAATTTATGGGACAATACGAACGCACAAACATTAAAAAAAGAATTATTATTTAAATTTGCGCAAGCAACACTAAAAGATGAAACATCAAAAATGAAAAGAGTTTCCGGCGCCTAAAAATGAAAGGACTAATATGAGAATTTTATATGTAGATATTGACTCTTTAAGACCTGATCACCTGGGATGTTATGGTTATCATAGAAATACATCTCCAACGATTGATTCTATTGCTAAAGAAGGAGTTAAATTTACAAATTTTTACTCAACCGATACCCCATGCTTACCAAGTAGAACTGCTTTTTTTGGTGGAAACTTTGGTTATAAAACAGGCGTAGTTAATCATGGAGGAGAGTTCTCTGATATTGCTCCTCGAAAAAATATTTGGGATAGAGAATTTAAAGGAGGCCTAAGAGGTGAGTATGCCTTTACTTCACTTGGAAAAGTTTTACGAGATGCTGGTTATTATACTGCCAGTATAAGTCCATTTCCAGAAAGACATACGGCTTATCAAGTCTGGTTTGGTTTTACAGAAACCTATGACACAGGAAAAGGTGGATTAGAAAATGCCGATGAGGTTTATCCTGTTATAAAAAAATGGTTAGAGAACAATGGAGAAAAAGATAATTGGTTTTTACATGTTAACATGTGGGATCCACACACGCCTTATGATACACCAAAAGAATTTGGCAATCCTTTTAAAAACGATCCTATAGAAGATTGGGTAACAGAAGAATTGATTAAAAAACAAAGAGATAGTTTTGGACCACACAGTGCAAGAGAAGTTCCAGGATTCGATGATGATCTTAGAGGTAAGTATACAATGGGTGTTGGGGAAATAAAAAACATTGCTGACGCTAAAGAACAATTTGATGCTTATGATACAGGAATTAATTATGCAGATTTATATTTAAGTAAAGTTATTGAAGATTTAAAAAAAATGAATCTCTGGGATGATACTGCTATTATTATATCTGCAGATCACGGTGAAAATCAAGGCGAGTTAAATGTTTGGGGAGACCATCAAACAGCAGATTATATTACTAATAGAGTTCCATTAATTATTAGATGGCCAGGAATTACTGACTCAAATAAAGGCAGTACAGTAGAAAATAAATTTTATAATTTAGATTTAACTTCAACAATTTCTCAAATAGTATCTTCAACTCAACCAGATAGATGGGATGGAATAAATTTCAGTGATAATCTCAAAGATAATAACTCTAAAAATGGAAGAGATTATTTAGTCATAAGTCATGGTGCGTGGAGTTGTCAAAGATCTGTGCGCTGGGATAATTGGTTACTCATTAGAACTTATGATACTGGTTTGAAAGATTTTCCAAAATATATGCTATTTGATATTGATAAAGATCCACATGAATTGAATAATTTAGCTGATCAACATAAGGATTTAGTGGCTCACGGTATGTTATTAATTGATGAGTGGATTGAAGAAAATATGCATGATGCTGATAGAGGAGATCCTCTTCAAGGTGTAATTAGAGAAGGCGGCCCTCATCATGCAAATATATATTCAAAAGTTTGGACTTCATATGTTGAGCGTCTTGAAAAAACAGATAGAAACAAACACGCTGATAATCTTAAAAAGTACAAAGGAAAACCTTTTAATAAATAAATATGAATAATAAAGTATATGACTTTATTATTTTAGGCGCTGGTTCAGCTGGTTGTGTTTTAGCAAATAGACTATCAGAGGATGGAAAAAATTCAGTTTTAATAATTGAAGCCGGTCCAATGGATTTTAGTTTTTTAAAACCAATTGAGTCTCTTTTAATCCATATGCCGGCTGGAGTTTATCATGCTTATAAAAATCCAAATATTAATTGGAATTATACAAGTGCAATTGAGTCTAACTGCGATAATCGAAACATAGAGCTGCCTCGTGGTAAAGTTATTGGAGGCTCTTCCTCAATAAATTCTATGGTTTATATGCGCGGCCATCCACTTGATTATGACAATTGGTCAGACAAATATAATTTAAAGAATTGGTCATTTGATAAATGTTTACCATATTTTAAAAAATGTGAATCTTCTGATCGTGGTGAGAGTGAATGGCGTGGAGGTAATGGTCCTTTAGGTGTTACTAAAGGTAAACTTAACAACCCTCTTTTTGATGCGATGTTTGAAGCTGGCCAACAATCTGGACAAGGAACATCAGAAGATTTAAATGGTTATAAACCGGAAGGTGTTGCAAGATTAGATAGCACTACTAAAAATGGAAAAAGATGTAGTGCAGCTACAGCTCATTTACGACCAGCTATTAAAAGAAACAATGTTGAATTAAAAACAAACGCTTTTATTCAAAAGCTAATAATGAATAAAAATGATGTGGTAGGTGTTGAGTTTGAACAAAATAGTGAATTAAAGAAAGTTTATACAAATAATTCTATCATATTGAGTTGTGGTGCAATTAAATCACCTCAAATACTTATGTTATCAGGAATAGGTCCAGCTGATCATTTAAAGTCAAAAGATATAGAGCCATTACATAATTTAACTGGTGTTGGTAAAAATTTACAAGACCACCTTTTGGTTGCAGCAGGCTTTGAATGTAAAAAAGATGTTACTATTCATAAAATGACTAGAGCAGATAAAAAACTATGGGAAGGTCTTAAATGGATTTTAACTGGAAAGGGAATAGTGGCGTCAAATATTTGGGAAATGGGAGGTTTAATTTTTGGAAATGAAAATAGAAAATATCCCAACCTTCAATATCATTTTGCTCCAGCTTATAATGAATACTTTGGAAGAGAAATAAAATTATCCCAAGGGTTTTTGCTTCAGTGTGATCAATTAAGGCCAAAAAGTAGAGGGTCAATTTCATTAAATACAAACAATCCAAAAGATAAACCTATTTCTCAATTTAATTATTTATCAGAAAAAGATGATTTAATTGAATTAAGAGAGGCTTATAAAAAAATGATAGAGTTAATCTCCCAACCTGCATTTGATGAATTTAGAGGCAAAAGAATTACTCCTTCTCCTGACATAAAAGATGATGAAGAAATTAATATATGGATTAAAAAAACTTCAACGACAGATTATCACCCATCTGGCACGTGCAAGATGGGCAATGATTCAAATTCAGTTGTTGATGAAAATCTTAAAGTTCATGGAATGAACAATTTATTTGTAGTTGATGCTTCCATAATGCCAAACATAGTTAGTGGAAATCTCAATGCGCCTACGCAAATGATAGCTGAAAAATTTTCTGATGTTTTATTGAAAAAAAAACCTCTAGATCCATTACAGGCGAACTATCATTTTAGATAAAATTAATTTTTATTTATTTTATCAGCTATTAAAATTTTTCTTTGCATCTCTCTGAGAACAGGTTTTTCAATTAGCTTTCCATCTATTACTACTAACCCCGTATTAGATGAATTAAATTGATCAACAATTTTTTTTGCGTGGTCTATCTCTTCTTTTGAGGGTGTAAAAACTTTATTCAAAATATCAATTTGTTTTGGGTGGATAGAACCCTTGCCACTAAAACCTAAATTTTTTGCTAACTCTGCTTCCTTTTTCATTCCCTCCATATTTTCCAAATCTAAATAGGGAACATCTAAAACATCAACCCCAATACTTGCTGCTGCGTGTACTAGTTTTGATCTAGCATAGAGAAGATTTTCCCAGCTATTTTCACATCGTAGTTCTGCTGCCATATCTACTCCTCCAAAATATAAGGCTACTATTCTTTTACTAGCATGAGCAATGTCATATATACTTTCAAGTGCATCATTTGTTTCCATTATAACGTGAAGATCGGTATCCAAATTAGAATCTGTTAAAAGATCATCAATAAAAGTAATTTCATCTGGAGTTTTTACTTTTGGCAGCATTATTGCTCTAATATTTATTTTACTAGAAATAAAAGACTCTAAATCTAAAAGACCAAATTGTGTTCTTTGACAATTTACTCTTACAACTAATTCTACATCACTTTTAACTTCAAGAGTTTTGAGTGCATCAATAGTGTTTTTCCTAGCTTCATTTTTATCTTTTATTGCTATACCATCTTCTAATTCTATACAGACCATATCTGCACCAGACTTAATAGCTTTTGGAAACATATCTGGTTTAAGACCTGGTGTAAAAATAAAGCTCCGTCTTACTCTTAATTTCTTTTGATCCATATTGGTTATTATAACTTTTAATCTACGATAATATTTTTTAATGTAAAACGATTATTCACATTTAACTTTTAATTTATAAAAAAACTCGGTAAACATAACCAAAATGAATTCCAAATCTAAACCAAACATCATAGTTTTTTTTACTGATCAACAACGTTGGGATACATCTGGTTTACATGGCAACCCATTATCTTTAATGGAAAACTTTGATCACTATGCTGTGGAAGGTACACACCTTTTTAATTCATTTACTTGCCAACCAGTTTGTGGGCCAGCAAGAGCTTCATTCCAGTCAGGGATGTATGCAACGAAAACTGGATGTTTTAAAAATAAAATACCTTTAAAAAAAAATATTAAAACTTTAGCAAAATACTTATCAAAAGAAGGTTATGCTACAGGATACATTGGAAAATGGCACCTTGGTTCTTCAGAGCCAGTTAAAAAAGAGGATAGAGGTGGTTATGATTATTGGTTGGGATCAAATCTATTAGAATTTACATCTGATGCTTATGAAACATATGTTTATGATGGACAAAATAAAAAAGTTTTTCTCCCCGGGTATAGAGTTGATGCAATAACTGATGCTGCAATAAATTTTATAAAACTAAATCAAAAAAAACCATTTTTTCTTTTTGTTTCACTTATTGAGCCACACCATCAAAATAACACAGATGATTATCCACCACCGATTGGATACCGAGAAAAATATACAGGTAAGTGGTCACCACCAGATCTTACATCTCTAGTTGGATCCTCACCTCGACATTTAGGCGGTTATTATGGAATGGTTAAGAGAATAGATGAAGCTTATGGAAGAATGATTGATGTTATTAAAAGCTTAAAATTATTTGATGATAGTGCAATTATTTTTACATCTGATCATGGAAATAATTTTAAAACAAGAAATAGAGAATATAAACGTTCTTGTCATGAAAGTTCAATACGAGTTCCTACATCTTTAATTGGAAATGTTTTTCAACAAGGTGGACGTTTAAAAGAACTAACCAACATATTAGATATTCATGCAACAATATTAGACCTGGCAAAAGTAAAAAATACATCTCATTGTGACGGTAAATCAGTATTACCTTTAGTAAATAAAACTTCCAAAAAATGGGAAAACGAAATTTTTATTCAAATCAGTGAAAGTCAATTAGCTAGAAGTCTGAGAACAGAGAAATGGAAATATTGTATTGCTGATCAAGATTCTAATGGAAATGATAAACCTTCATCTAACCAATACACTGAAACAAACCTATACGATCTTGATGCTGATCCATATGAATTGAATAATCTAATTGGCATTAGTACTTATGATGAAATAACAACCTCATTAAGAAAAAAGATTAAAAACAAAATTCAAAAAGTTGAAAATATTACATCCAAAATTAAAAAAGCTAAGAATGTAAATAATCCTGGTCAAATGGGATTAAATCCTGATTCTTTTCATCAATTAAAGAAAAAACTTTAATAATTATTTATTTCATATTAATCTATTTCTATGAAAACAGTTTTCCTTTTATTTGATTCATTAAATAAAAGAATGTTAAATTCCTATGGTGGTAAATATATTGAAACGCCAAATTTTAATCGATTAGCAGAAAAATCAGTCCAGTTTAATAATCATTATATCGGTAGTATGCCTTGTATGCCTGCAAGAAGAGACATGCATTCAGGACGATTAAGTTTTTTACATCGCGCATGGGGACCACTAGAACCATTTGATAATTCATTTCCAGAAATTTTACGTCTTAATGATACATACACTCATCTTGTCACAGATCATTATCATTATTTTGAGGATGGCGGTGCAACTTATCATAATCGATTTAATTCTTGGGATTTTATCAGGGGGCAAGAAAGCGACCCATGGAAAGCCATGGTACAACCGCCGCTCGAAAAATTAAGAGAAAAATACCATCAATCTCAATTAAATTTAACTAATAGAGAAACAGGATACTATCATTATGCAATCAATAGTGAGTTTATTAAAGATGAAAAAGATTTTCCTTCGGTTAAATGCTTTGAATCTGGTTTAGACTTTATCAATATTAATAAAGATGCTGATAATTGGTTTCTTCAACTAGAAACCTTTGATCCTCATGAACCTTTTTTTGCACCAGAGCGATTTAGAGAGAAATTAAAAACAAATTATACAGGCCCAAGATTAGATTGGCCTCAGTATGACAGAGTCAAAGAAACAGATGATGAGGTTGCAGAGTTAAAAGCCAATTACATTGCTTTAGTTGGACTATGTGATTATTTGCTTGGTACTGTTTTAGATTATTTTGACGAAAATAATTTATGGAATGACACTGCATTGATCTTAACAACTGATCATGGTTTCATGCTTGGAGAACATGATTGGTGGGCTAAAAACAGAATGCCATTGTACAATGAAATTGCAAATATACCTTTCTATTTTTATCACCCTGAATACAAACAATATTCGGGAGAGCAAAGAAATGTTGTAACTCAAAACATTGATCTGATGCCAACATTCATGACAATGCACGGCCACAGTCTTCCTAAAGAAGTTAAAGGCAAATCATTGCTAAACTTTTTAGATAAAGATAGTGAAAATGAACATTTCGCTTTGTATGGATATTGGGGTGGAGGTATAAATATTTCTGATGGAAACTATTCATATTTTCATTTTCCAGAAAATTTTGATCAATACGATAGAAGTAGATTTCAATATACATTGATGCCAACAAATATGAGGCAATTTTTTTCACACGAAGAATTGCAAACTGCTACTATGCATGAACCGTTTAACTTTACTAAGAATATTCCAGTCATGAAAGTTAACAGAATTCTTAGAAAATCAGATCCACATAAATCACTAGAAGATACTAAATGCGCACTTTATAATTTGAAGGAAGATCCCGGCCAACTACATCCTATTAATGATGAGGATTTAATAAAAAAATATAAAAATCATATGTTGAATGAAATTAAAACATATGATCCACCAGCAGAATTAATTAAAAATTACTTTTAAAAAATACCTGAAATCTAAGAAAAAATAATTGTTTTGCAAAAAGCTACGATTTAAAAATATTGTATAAATTTTTATATCAGCTAGGTTAATTTCAATTTTTATAAATTTGGGAGGAAAAATGAATTTTTTAAAATTTATTACAAAAAAAATTTACTTATTTATTTTCTCATTATTTCTATCATTCGGCTTTATAACTTCAAGTTATGCTATTGATATAACAATATGGGATTTAAGTGGTAGGAACGGACAGGATGAATTTTATGATAATCTTAATAAAGAATACAAAAAAATTAATCCTGATGTAAATATTATTTTACAAACATTTGAAAATGAAGCTTACAAAACTCAAATTCAAGTGGCCTTAAACGGAAATGATGGACCAGACGTATTCTTTAACTGGTTTGGAGAAGATAGTGCTCGTTTAGCAAGAGCTGGGTTGGCGTTAGATATTACTCCATATGCAAACGTTGAAGGTGGATATGGTAATTACATTAGTGAAGGATTATCAAATACAACTGCTGTTGATGGTAAAATATTTGGAGTGCCAAATACTTCAGTTTCAAAATATTTTCATTATGACCCTGCATTTTTTGAAGCAAATAGTTTATCAGTGCCTAAGACATTTGATGGTCTACTAAACTTATGCAGAGATATTAGGGCAATTGATTCTTCTATTGTTCCTTGGCCTTTAGGTAACTCAGAACGATGGAAGCTTAACCACGTTATTACTATGTTAAACCAAAGAGTAGTAGGTGAACAAAATACAGCAGCAGATTATAGCCTATCTGCATCTGAAGATGAGTTATTTACTAACCCAGCTTATGTTGAAGCATGGCAAAAAGTTGTAGATCTACAAGATGCTGGTTGTTTCCAGGACGCTCCAAATGCAACAGCTCCTGATTTAACAAGAGCAATGTTTTCATCACAAATCTCACCAATGATCTATTGTGGAACTTGGTGTGGAGGCATCTTTGATAGTGAAGGTTTCTCTGATTTTAGTTACTTTAGATTTCCAGAAGTAGAAGGTGGAGCTGGGGCAGCAACAGTAGGCTTCCTTGTGCCATCTGGTATGATGGTATCCGCGAAAACAGCACATCCTGAAATTGCAGCACATGTCGCTTCATTCATGGTGTCAGATGATATGGCATTGCAAGCAGCTGAATTAATGGGTTTCATGCCTTCTAATCCATCTAAAATTGATCAGATGAGTAATCAAACTCATTGGTTTAATTTTTATGTTAATGATATTGCAGATAAAACTGGTCATGTAAATGTTTTAGATGTTTTATTAGAAGCAAACGTATCTAATGCTTATCTAGATATGGGCACTGAAGTTCTCAATAGAACAAAGACTCCTCAAGAAGCTATGGACTTCATTAGAAAAGTTGCGTTAGAAGCTAAAGCAGCGATGTAAATAAATATTTATTTCGGCTATTTTCTAATAGCCGAAATTTTTTTATGAATAAAAATAATAAACAATCAAATAGTTTTACTTTGTCAAATGACAAAATTTCTGTTTCTTTACTTCTTATACCAGCATTAATATTTTGTACAATTTTTATATTTATACCTGCTATTGGCACCATCATAGGATCATTCTATAGCTATAGTCTTACTTCAATGAATAACTGGAAATGGGTTGGCTTTGGTAATTACGTTAAAGCAACTCAGGATGAATATTTTTGGGTAGCTCTAAAAAATAATTTTATTATAGTTTTTGCTTCTATTGTTCTTCAAGTAGGTGTGGGAACAATTTTAGCTGCAATTCTAGATAGAGGTATAAAACATGGAAAAGTAATTTTTAGAACAATAATATTTACTCCAATGGTTATATCATCAGTAGCTGTGAGTCTAATTTGGTTGATAATTTATGACCCAAATGTTGGTATTTTAAATGCAATTTTTAAGTCCATTGGTTTACCAACACCTTCTAAAGGATGGTTAGGTGATCCTAATATTTCAATCTGGATGATTATGATTACTGCAGCATGGCAGAATACAGGATTTATGATGGTTCTAATTCTTGCAGGTTTACAGAGTGTTTCTAAAGAAGTTTATGACGCAGCTGAAATAGATGGAGCAACAGGAGTCAAAGCTTTTTGGTACATTACTCTGCCAATGATTAGAAATGTTTTAATTGTTGCAATCTTAATCACTACAATTGGTGCATTTAAAGTTTTTGAATTTATCTTTGTATTTACACAAGGAGGCCCTTCTAATGCAACACAAGTATTAGGTACATACATTTATAAACAAGCTTTTAATTTGTTGCATATGGGATATGCCAACGCACTGTCTGTAATACTATTAATTCTTGCATTATTTCTTGGTTGGTTACAACTTACATCAAGTAGGAAAGCATAATGAGTAGATTTAAATTAGCGAACTTAATAGCTTACGGTTTTGTAAGTCTCTTTAGTATTTATGTACTTATGCCAATAATAGTAATGGTATTAACAACTTTTAAATCTAAACGAGAAATTTTTTTAGAACCTTTAGGCTTACCTAGTCAGTTTGGCTTATCTTCATTTGAAAAAGCTCTAAGTGTTGGACTTGGTAGTTTTATGTTAAATTCTTTAATAGTTTCTTTTTTTGCTGTTTTTTTAATTGTTACTATTTCAGGTATGGCAGCTTATGTACTTTCAAGAATTGATTTCAAATTTAATAAATTTGTTTATTTATTGATAGTAGCAGGATTTGCGATTCCACCTGCAGCTGTTTTAGTACCACTCTATACCATGGTTTCAAATTTAAATTTATTAAATAGTTTATTTGGAGTTATGATGCCTCTTACAGCATTTGGAATTCCTTTTACCGTTATACTATTTTATGCTTTCTTTTTAGATTTTCCAAAAGAAGTTGAAGAAGCTGCTACAATTGATGGTTGTACAAAACTTCAAATATTTTTTAGAATAATTGTACCTTTATCTGGTCCAGTTATTGCCAGTGCTGCAATATTTCAAACAGTTTGGATTTGGAATGAATTTTTATTAGCATTAATTATGTTAACCTCGGATGATTTTAAAACACTACCAATAGGTCTATTAAAATTAAGAGGTGAGTGGACCTCTGATTGGGGAGCGATTATGGCAGGTCTTACAATAGCTGTAATACCAGTCTTAATAGTGTTCCTATTATTTCAAAAGTATTTTGTAAGATCGTTGGCAGGATTAGGAAAATAGTATAGGTTTATAGTATGGCAAGAAGACAACAAGTTTTAGTACTCTATTTAAAGTTTCCAAGTTTAGAAGCAGAAGTTATTTCTTGGGCAACTTTTGATGGTACTGGAAAAAAACTGCATATGACTGGCGATAGTGATGAACCACCTTATCCAACAGGTCTCGATGCTTTATTAGATGGTTGGAGATTATTTCAATCTAGTCAAGCCATTCCAGAATATCCTGGTCAAGAATTTAGAACTTCATATTTAAAACATGAATTTTTTTTTGAAAAATTAGAGGAAGGAGATTTTTAATATGCCAAAATTATTAACAACAGAACAAATGGCAGAATTTGCTAGCAGTGGATGTTTGTTTTTTGATGAACTAATTGATGAGCAAACAAATAAAGAATTTTTACAAGATATTGGTCATACAGGTATTGATGAAGTTGATTCAGTACAAGATTTTTATAAGAATATAAAAGCAACTAGTAGTATTCCAAGAATTCCAGCAGGAAAAAAACTTAAAGATGCATACCCTAAAAATTCACCTTTAGAAAAAATTTTTAAGAATGAAGTTGTAGCAGGTGCAATTGAAAGTTTAGTTGGAAGTAGTACAATTGTTGACCACCAATTTCTTCACATAACTTTTCCAACAAAATATTTTAATCAGGCTAATCAACGTCAGATGTCTCAACAAAATCATCAAGATAGTACAATTGATCCAAGAAGCACTTTTGATATTCAAGTATTTTATTTCCCAACTGAAGTTACTAAAGAAATGGGTGGTACAAGATATCATCCTGGTACGCATTTACGTATAGTTAATGAATTTGGTATTGCAAAATACCAGAATATTAAAGGTCAAAAGAGTATAATTTGTAAACCTGGAACAATTGGTATTTTTCATAATGGATTATGGCATGGAGCAGGTGTAAATTTTTCAGAAAATATCAGATATATGTTTAAAGTAAGACTTCAGCCTACAGAGAAACAAGAATTACTATGGGATCCTGAAAAAAAATATCAACCATTGCCAAACCGTGCTCTTTATTGGACTGATGAAAGTAAAGATCAAACAATAAATGATATTTTGATGAAACCATACCCTTGGCAAGAAGCCGATACTAATAGACTTGATAAAATAAATGTTGTTAAGTTCTGGAGATTATTGACAGGTCATAAGAAGATGGATGTAGATTATTGGCTTACAAGAATTGAAAACGAATTATATTAAATAAAATCTCTTTCATCACCTTTTAAAGGTACAACGTCACAAGTCTCTTGGTACCATGAAAGCATTTTATCTTTAAGTTTCTTAAGGTCTGATGCATATTGTGTATCATCGATAACATTATGTATTTCGCCAGGATCTTCAATTAAATTATAGAGCTCATCTTTTTCATAGGCTCTTTTAATATATTTAAATTTTTTATTTCTGCACATTGTAGCCTTGGTATGCATTAAGATCTCATCTTCTTTACCCTGTAGACTTACTCTAGGATAATAAAGACCATGGGGTAGTTGTAGGCTTTGGTTTTCACTAGCTTGTCTTTCTAATCTAAGTCTACCACCTTCTGTAAATACTTCTTCTCTATGATTATCAACCTTTTGATCTATAAAATTTTTAATACTCTTTCCAAAATGCCAATATGATGGTTCTATTCTACTATAGTCATATATTGTACCAGCTACATCAATCAATTCAATCATTGTGTCACTTACACCATTAAGTGTGTTCTTACTTTTGGGTGGTTTAATTATTAGAGGAACATTAGTTAGACAATCTTGAAAAGTATTTTGAGTTTTTTCAACAAGATTATAATCTCCAGTGAAATCACCATGATCTGAAAGGAAAATAATTAGCGTATCATCATACAAATTATTTTTTTTAAGTTGATTTACTAAAAGACCAAATTGGTAATCAACTCTTGCACACATACCAAGATAAACAGCTCGTAATTCACTCCAACGTTCATCGGTCCAATTTTGCATTTGTTGACCATCCATTATTCCTTTTAAAAGACTTGGTTTGTCCTCCCATGTTTTGTATTGATATCTTTCAGGAATGATGTTTCTATCAATCGAAGAGAACCATGGATCTTCAACGCAGTAAGGTGGATGCGGATATCCAAGTGGTAAAAATAAACAAAATGGTTTTTCTTTTTTATAATCTTCAATAAAATCTAATGCTCCGTAAACCATAGACCAATCATCATCGAAATAAATATCTTTATCTTTTTTATCTAATTTTCCTTTAAAGAAACTATAATAATTATCTCCATCTTCAGGACCCCTCCATGATAAATCTCCACCATGAGTCCCTGGTTGTTGTGCGTAGTCCCATTTTTTAAAATCTTTATCTGTTGGTTCAAAATAAATATCACAATGATTACGATAACCTTCTTGTCCTGCTATCAAATCATTTTTTCCACCCCACCAAATAAAATAATCTTTATTTTTTAATTCTGATAATATGCTTGAATCACCTTGATCAGTATGTAGCATGTAATGCATCGTTCTATGACCGTGAACATGTGGGTACCAACCAGTCATAAATGAGCAGCGACTTGGAGTACAAACAGTAGCTTGGCAGAATGCATTCTTAAATGCAACTGCATCATCATTAATAATATTATCTAAATTTGGTGTTTGAGCTCCAGGATACCCTAGATACCCAAGCATATCCCCTCTCCATTGGTCAGGATTAAATATGAGTATGTTAGGACGCTTATTTGTCATTATAATTTGATAATATTACATCATTATAATTAATATTTGTTTTAAATTATCATAATTATTTTGGTTTAATATAAAATATCTTAATGTTATAAATTAACTATAGAAAATTTCAGGGAGGAATAAATGAAATTATTACTAAAAATATTTTTTTCATTAACATTTTTGACATTCTATAGTTCTGCAAATGCAGATACTATAAAATGGCTACACTTATTTGGAGAAGACTCAAGTCAATATCCTAACATGGTTAGGGCTGCGGAAGAATTTGAAGCTAAAACAGGACACACTGTTGTTATGCAGTATTTAGAAAACGAATCTTTCAAAGCTAAACTACCAACAATGCTTCAATCTAATGACCGACCAGATATATTTTATAGTTGGAGTGGTGGAGTTATGTATGACCAAGCTAAAGCTGGTTTCTTAAGAGATATCTCAGATGTTGTACCAGATAGTTATTTAGATACTGTTAGTGCAGCAGCAGCAGATGCTTTTACTTTTGAAGGCCAAAGAGTAGGTTTACCTTTACAAGTATCACAAGTTGCTTGGTGGTATAATAAAGATCTTATTAATCAAGCTGGTGTTGATGTTTCAAGCATAAAAGAATGGGATGATTTAATTAGTGCTGTAAAACAAATTCAAGCAGCAGGAATTACTCCTATTTGTATGGGTGGTAAAGATAAATGGCCTGTTCACTTTCTTTGGACACACCTACACATAAGAAATGGTGGAAAAGATTTATTCCTTGAATCACTAAATAATGGTGGTTGGGATAGACCAGAATACTTAAAATCAGGTGAGCAAATGCTCGAGCTAGTTGCTCTAGAACCTTTTCAGAAAGGATTTTTAGCACACACTTGGCCAGATCAAGCAGGTTTCTTTGGAGACGGAAAATGTGCAATGGCCCTTATGGGTAACTGGATGTATGGTTCTCAAAAATCTAACAGTGCAAGTGGTGAAGGTTTAGGAGATGATAATATGGGAATGTTTAACATGCCAATGACTAGTGGCGGTCTTGGAGATGCTGGAGATACACTTGGCGGTATCAATGGTTGGTTGTTCTCAAGTAGTGCTCCAGATTCAGCAGTTGAATTTATGATGCATTATGTATCTTTAGATATCCAAAAGGAAGATGCTGCTAATGGTGCCTATATACCTATTGTGAAAGGTGCTGATGTATCTCTTACAAATCCTTTCTTGCAACAAGTTGCTCAAAATATCTCTAACTCAGAATATCATCAAATATTTTATGATCAGTTCTTAGGTGCAGATATTGGTAGGGTTGTAAATGACGTGTCTACTGATTTAGCGGCAGGAATTATTACTCCTGAAGAAGCTACTCAAGCTGTTCAAGAAGCTTGGGAATTTAATCAATAACATAAATATCAGGGCTCTTTATTAAAAGAGCCCTGATTATTACTATGAGATCAGCAAAACTTGATGCGCTACTAAGTAGGTATTATACAATAATAATTTTTTTAATACCTGCTTTAACAATATTTACATTGTTTGTAGTACTTCCAATAGGAGAGGCTGCGTATTACAGTTTTTTTAGATGGAACGGCTATGGTGCACCTGAAAAATTTGTTGGATTTAAAAATTATGAATTTTTATTTAAAAATAGAGTGTTTATTTTATCACTCAAAAATAATTTTTATATAATTGCTATATCATTATTTGTTCAGTTACCATTTGCTCTTTTAATTGCATTAATGATCTCAGATAAATTAAGAGGAGCTGCTTTTTTTAGAACAATTTTCTTTCTTCCATTTATTTTAGCAGAAATAGTTACGGCGTTAATCTGGGCATACATCTATGATGGTAATTATGGTTTAGTTGCAGCAATTTGGGGATTTTTTGGTGCAGAGGCACCATTTGTTCTTGGTGATAAAGATTGGGCATTAGTTGCCATTTTAATTGTTATTTTTTGGAAATTTTTTGGAATTCACATGATGATTTATATTGCAGGATTGCAAGCTATTTCAAAAGAAGTCTTAGAGGCAGCTAAAGTAGATGGGGCGGGTCCAATTACAACTGCTTTTAGAATAAAAATACCAATGCTTATTCCTACAATTAAGCTTTCAGTTTTTTTATCATTGTTAGGCAGTTTACAGCTTTTTGATATTATTATGCCATTAACAGGAGGAGGACCTTCAAATGTAACACATTCGATGGTCTCTTATTTATATTACTTTGGTGTAATGCGTATGAAAGTTGGTTTTGGAAGTGCAGTTGGAGTTGTAATATTTTTAATTTGTTTATTTATTGCAATTGGTTATCAAAGAACATTAATGAGGGATGATAATGAAAACAAATTTTAGAACTTATTATTTGTATCTTATTCTATTTTTTTTAGCAGGGGTCATTATTATTCCATTATACGTTTCTGTAATAGGAGGTTTCAAACATACTGGAGAATTAAGAACAAACTCTTTAGGCTTACCAATAGATTGGAAGTTTGAAAATTATATATCTCTTTTAGTTAATTCCGATTTCTGGCTTTTTTTGTGGAACTCCACCGTATACGCAGTTGGAACCACTTTTTTTGTAGTTTTATTTGCCTCCATGACAGCGTTTGTTTTTGCTCATGTAAAATTTGCAGCAAATAAATTTCTTTATAATTATTTTTTATTAGGACTTATGTTTCCATTTGCAACCGCTATTTTACCCCTATTTTTAAGAGTTCGTGATTTTGGTTTATTGGGTACTAGTTGGGCTGTAATAATTCCACAAATTGCATTTGGACTTGGTTTTTCTATAATTCTTTTTCGTGGTTTTTTTAGGCAAATGCCAAAAGAGATCTTTGAGGCTGCTGTTTGTGATGGCTGTAGCTATATTCAGTTTTATTTTAGGTTCACTCTACCTCTATCAACGCCAATATTAGCTACAGTTAGTGTTATTACTCTCACAGGAAGCTGGAATAATTATTTGCTACCACTTATAATGATTAATGATGAATCACTTTATTCATGGCCAATGGGTATAATGGTTTTTAGAGGTGAATACTTTACTGATTGGGGTAAAATATTAGCCTATGTATCACTAACTCTTGTTCCAGCAGTAGTTTTCTTTTTTGCTTTACAAAAATATATTGTTGCAGGTTTAACTGGTGGTGCAGTTAAAGAATAATTTGTGGGAGATTTATGAAAGTTGGAATCATTGGATGTGGAAATATTGCTGATATTTATTTTAGTAATTCCAAAAAATATTTTAATAATTTTGAAATAGTTGCATGTGCTGATATCAAAAATGAAGCTGCAAAAAATTATGCAGAAAAATATGGAGTTGAACAATTATCTGTAGATCAAATATTATCTAATAAAGAAATTGAATTAATTATAAATTTAACAATTCCAGATGTTCACTTTGAAGTTTCAAAATCAATTCTTGAATCTGGAAAACATTCTTATTCAGAAAAGCCATTGTCCATTAAGTTTGAACATGGAGAAGAGTTAGTTAAATTAGGAAATTCAAAAGGTTTACATGTTGGCTGTGCTCCAGATACATTTCTTGGTGCTGGTATACAGGAAGCAAAAAAAATTATTGATCAAAATGATATAGGTAGAATAAATCTTGGTAGTATTTCAATGGGTGTAGCTGGACATGAAATTTGGCATCCAAACCCAGATTTTTATTACAAATATGGTGGCGGACCAATTCTTGATATGGGCCCATATTATTTTACTGCCTTAGTAAATTTACTCGGTCCTGCTAAAAATGTTTTTACGCAATCAAGAACGGTTTATCAAAAAAGAGTTATTGGCAGTGGTGACAGACAAGGGCAAGAAATAGAAGTAGAAATTCCAACAACTTTAGTTTCTCAAATTGAATTTGAGAATGGCGCATTAATTGACTCATTTTTTTCTTTTGATATCTGGAAGCATAGTAAGAATCACATTGAATTATACGGTGATAAAGGTTCAATTAATATTCCTGATCCAAATATGTTTGGTGGTGATATTCTAGTTTGTAAATCAAAAAATGGAGCTTGGGAAAATATTGATACTAAGTATAACAATCTGGGAAAAATAAATATCGAAAATAAATCTGAGAAAGCAAATGAGTCAGCAGGTATTGCTAATTATAGAGGTATAGGTGTTAGTGAAACAGTTGATGCAATAAAAAATAATCGTTTGAACAGATGTAGTGGTAACTTAAGTCTACATGTTTTAGATATCCTAGATAGTATTATTAAATCATCAAAGGAAAATAAAAAAATAGAACTTAGAAGTTCTATTAAAAATTTAAATTATTTTTCAGAAGAAGAGATTAGTAATTTATTAAAGTGAAAGGAAAAAAAATGAAAAAAGCTTTGATAGTTTATGGAGGCTGGCCAGGACATGAACCAGAAAAATGTACTGAAATAATTAAAGGTATGCTTGAGCCGGAAGGATATGAAGTTAGAGCAGAATATCAAACTTCAGCATTTGCAGAAGATTATGTTCATGAAATGGATTTACTTATACCAATAGTGACGATGGCCTTTCATTTTGATCCTAGAGGAGAAATAAAAAAAACTGCTGTTAATAATATTATCAAGGCTGTTCACAACGGTTGTGGTCTTGCGGGTCATCACGGTGGAATGTGTGATGCATTTAGACAATCAATTGATTGGCAGTTCCTAACTGGAGGTCAATGGGTAAGTCACCCAAATGGTATTCATGATTATAAAGTAAATATTACAAAAAAAGATGATCCAATCATGGAAGGTATTGAAGATTTTGATTATCATTCAGAGCAATATTATATGCATGTTGATCCATTAAATGAAGTTTTAGCAACAACAACTTTCAAAGGTAATGAAGTTTGGAAACTTGAACAAGAACCTGGTTCATCTAGTGGAGATGCTTATACTACAGATTGGTTAAAAGGTGTTGAAATGCCAGTGGCTTGGAAGAGAAGAATTGGGAAAGGAAAAATATTTTATATTTCTTTAGGGCATTTTGCACATGAATTAAATCACCCACAAATGAACAAAATTTATAAACGTGGTTTACTTTGGGCATCAAGATAGAGTAATATATTTTAGGAAATCATATGACAGAATATTTTAGTAAAATACCAGAAATTAAATTTGAAGGAGAAAATAGTACTAATCCATTAGCATTTAAATTCTACGATGAAAATAAAGTTGTTTTAGGAAAAACAATGAAAGAACATTTAAGATTTGCAACTTGTTATTGGCATACATTTACCTGGCCTGGCCTCGACCCATTCGGTGGTCAAACATTTGATCGACCTTGGATGCAAGCAGGTGATGAAATGAAAATGGCTGAAATGAAACTTAATGCTGCATTTGATTTTTTTACAAAAATAAAGACTCCACTTTTCTGCTTCCACGATAGAGATATTTCACCTGAGGGCTCAAATTATGCTGAAACACAAAAAAACTTTTTCCATATTATAGATTTAATGGAACAAAAAATTAATGACACTGGAATGAAGTTACTTTGGGGAACAGCAAATGCTTTTTCTCATAAAAGATATATGAGTGGCGCATCTACCAATCCAGACCCAGAAGTTTTTGCTTATAAAGCTGCACAAGTGAAAGATTGTATGGACGCAACTTTAAGACTAGGTGGACAAAATTATGTTCTTTGGGGTGGAAGAGAAGGATACGAAACTATTCTTAATACTGACATGGCAAGAGAAACAGATAATCTTCAAAGATTTTTAGAATTAGTTGTTAATTATAAACACAAGATAGGATTTAAAGGTCAAATTTTATTGGAACCAAAGCCTCATGAACCAACTAAACATCAATATGATTTTGATTCTGCAACTTGTTTAGCCTTTTTACGAAAAGCTGGTTTAGAAAATGAGATTAAACTCAATGTTGAAGTAAATCATGCTACATTATCTGGTCACAATTTTGAACATGAAATTGCTTATGCAACTTCAAATAAAGCATTAGGCAGTATTGATATTAATAGAGGTGACACTCTATTAGGATGGGATACTGATCAGTTTCCAAATAATCCTGCTGATTTACTTAT
Source organism: uncultured Alphaproteobacteria bacterium (assembly GCA_902605135.1). GTDB lineage: Bacteria > Pseudomonadota > Alphaproteobacteria > HIMB59 > CACPNW01. Next base: position 3,384 of record CACLBK010000018.1, on the reverse strand, counting down.
GTCATTTTATTTTATCTTTAAGAATGGTGGTTTAGGCCAAGGAGGAATGAACTTTGATGCAAAAATAAGAAGACAATCTATTGACCCTGAAGATTTATTTCATGCTCATGTTGGAGGAATGGATGTTTGTGCAAAGACACTGATAGCTACTGAAAAACTTATGAATGATAATGTTATTCCTAAGTTTATTGAAGATAGGTATTCTGATTGGAATGACAATCTAGGACAATTTATTCATAATAAAGATACTGGGTTAGATGATATTAACAAAAAAGTAATTGATGATAATATTGAACCAGAACCTCGTTCAGGAAGACAAGAATATCTTGAAAATATCTTAAATAAATATTTATAGTTACTAATCATAAGTTTCTATACTAATTGATTTATAAATATTATGAAAATTTATAAATTAGACACTGAATCAGATTTTGAAAAATTAGACCTATGTCTAGCGATAGGCAACTTTGATGGAATACACAAAGGACACCAAGAAATCATAAATAAAATTAAAGAGATTGCATCAAACAATAATTTATTATCTTCAATAATCAGTTTTAATCCTCATCCTCGTATTTTTTTTAATCAAATTAATGAACCTTTTAATATTTATACCCAAAAAGATAAAATAAATTTTCTTGAAAAATTGGGCCTAGATATATTTATAGATTTTTCTTTTGATAACAATTTATCAAAATTATCAGCTGATGATTTTGTAATTAAAATACTTATTGATAAATTAAATATTAAATATTTAGTTATAGGTAAAGATTTTAAATTTGGTAAAGACAGAAAAGGTAATTTTGAAACCTTACAAAAATATGTTGAGCAAAAAAAATTTGATATTCATCTTATTGACCCAATCATGCTTGCTGATAAATCAGATAAATATTCATCTTCAATAATTCGATCACAAATAAAAGATGGTCATATAGAAGATGTTGCAGAGTCTTTAGGCAGGCCTTGGCATATGCATGGAACAATAATTGAAGGTGATAAAAGAGCTAGAGAAATCAATTTTCCAACTGCTAATATGATACCAGATCAACATATATTACCAAAGAGAGGTGTTTATTGTGTAGAAGCACTATTAGAGGGAAAAAAATATAAAGGTGTTTCTAATTTTGGTTTAAGACCAACAGTAGATGGCAGTAAACTCCTTTTAGAGACACATATGTTTAATTTTAGTGAAGAAATATATGGTAAAGAATTGACTGTTGAATTCCTTACATTTATTAGGTCTGAACAAAAATTTAATAATTTTGAAGAATTAACTAAGCAAATCAACAAAGATATAAATAAAGCTAAAGAATATCATCAACTTTAATGGAATATAAAGATACAATTTTTCTTCCCAAAACATCTTTTGAAATGAGAGCTAATCTTCCTTCAAAAGAACCTGCAATAATAGATGAATGGGATAAAGAAAATATTTTTAAAAAGCTAAGAGATAAATCCAAAGGTAGAGAAAAATTTGTTCTCCATGATGGTCCACCATATGCAAATGGACATATTCATATGGGTACAGCTTTAAATAAAATTTTAAAAGATGTTATTGTTCGAACACAACAAATGGCTGGTAAAGATTCTATTTATGTTCCTGGATGGGATTGCCACGGTTTACCAATTGAATGGAAAATAGAAGAAGAATATAGAAAAAAGGGAAAGAACAAGGATGATGTCCCAACTGTTCAATTTAGAAATGAGTGTAGGGAGTTTGCAGAAAAATGGATTGAGATACAAAAAAAAGAATTTAGACGCCTTGGTGTTGAAGGGGATTGGGAAAATCCCTACCTTACAATGTCAAATCAAGCAGAAGCACAAATTGTTCGAGAGCTTGGAAAATTTTTACTTGATGAAAGTTTGTATAAAGGAGCAAAGCCAGTTCTATGGTCCGTTGTAGAAAAGACGGCTCTAGCTGATGCTGAAGTTGAATATGAAGATCATACGTCCAACACTATATATGTTAAATTTTTAATTAAAAATTCTACTGATAAAGATTTAATTGACTCTAATATTGTTATTTGGACAACAACTCCTTGGACTATTCCAGGCAATAGAGCTTTGGCTTATGGTAAAGAGTTAGATTATTCACTTATTGTTGTTGAAGAATTAGCAGAAGATAGTTTAGTCAAAAAAAATGATAAATTAATATTTGCTTCAGAACTTTTAGAAAGTGTAACTAATGAAATTGGAATTAAAAAATTTAGTACAAAAAAGAAATTTAAAGGAGATAATTTATCCTCTTGCGAATGTGAACATCCATTTAAACAATTGGGATATGATTTTATTGTAAAACCATTTCATGGAGATTTTGTAAATTTAGATCAAGGAACTGGAGTTGTACATATAGCTCCCGGACACGGAGATGACGACTATGTTTTAGGTATAAAAAATAATGTCGATATTATCCAGACAGTTCAAGATGATGGAAAATATAATCAACATGCTGTCGGTTTTGAAGGTGAGCATATTTATAAAGTAGATCATAAAATTGCAGATAAATTAGAAGAATTTGCAAAATTATTATTTAAAGGTACACTTCGTCATAGCTACCCACACTCATGGCGATCTAAGGCTCCTCTTATTTATAGAAATACACCTCAATGGTTTATTTCCATGGAAAAAAATAATTTAAGAGACATTGCCCTTAAATCAATCGATGAAACTATTTTCTATCCTCCTCAAGGTCAAAAAAGGCTTAGATCAATGATTGAGACTAGACCAGATTGGTGTGTATCTAGACAAAGAGTCTGGGGTGTGCCTTTACCATTATTTGTAAACAAAAAAACGGGTCAACCTTTAAGAGATGAAAATATTATCAATAGAATAGCTGAAATATATGAAAAAGAAGGAAGCAATACATGGTTTACTGAAAATCCACAAAGATTTTTAGGTGATGAATATTCACTTGATGATTATGAACAGGTAAAGGATGTAGTTGAAGTGTGGTTTGATAGTGGTTCTACACATGCTTTTTGTCTAGAACAAAGAGAAGATTTGAAATGGCCTGCGTCGATGTACTTAGAAGGAAGCGATCAACATAGAGGTTGGTTTCATTCATCTCTTTTAGAGTCTTCCGGTACTAGAGGTAAAGCACCCTATGAAAGTGTTCTAACTCACGGATTTGTTGTTGATGGAAGAGGACGTAAAATGTCTAAATCTTTAGGTAACGTAATTTCTCCTAATGATATTTTAAAAAAATATGGAGTAGATATTTTAAGATTATGGGTTGTTGCTTCTGATTATTATGATGATCTTAAACTTGATAATGCCATTCTCCAATCACAAGCTGAGTCTTATAGAAGAATAAGAAATACCTTTCGTTTTTTAATTGGCAATTTAAGTGATTTTACTGAAGAAGAAGCTATTGATGAGAGTGAG
>CACLBK010000017.1 GCA_902605135.1 uncultured Alphaproteobacteria bacterium | reverse complement strand
CATGTGATTATGATAATAATGAAATAGTAAAAAAATTAAATTATAATCTTAAAAAAATTAGATTAGAAACTTTATTTAATATTTCTAAAAAAATTAATTCTAAAGATATTGCAATAACTAAAAATCAAATAAAAAAGGATTTGAAATCAGTCTCTAAATTAAATTCAAGTGAATTAAATAAAAGTATTTCAATATTTCATGGGTTGGAAAAAATCAAAAATGAAAATCAAATTGATGCTTTTGCTATTAAGTGTTGGCCAGAAATGTTTACTCAATATGGATGCGCATCTTGTGGTCCAATGGCAATGATGAATGAAAAAGGTGTTAGTAGTGCATGTGAAGCTGATGTGTTAGGAAGCATAAGTTGTGATATCTTAAATAAAATAAACAATAAACCTTCACTCTTAGTGGATATTGTTGATTGTGATCCTAAAACTGACACTTTAGTTTTTTGGCATTGTGGATTAGCTCCAATTAGTATGGCAAAAAAAAATACCGCAAGTGCAACTGTACATTCAAACAGAAGGAAAGCCTTACTACATAATTTTTCATTCAAACCTGGAAAAATAACAATATTTAGAGTTTCAAAATCAGAAAATAAATTAAAATTTATTGTTTTAAAAGGTGAAGTTTTAAATAAAAAGAATTCATTTTCAGGAACATCTGGCGTTGTTAGGTTTGAAAAAAATACATATCAAAAATTAGTTAGATTATTCTCATCTGGGACAGAACATCATTTAGCGTTCACTTATGGGGATATATATTCTGATATAAAAAAACTAAGCGCACAATTAGAGATTCCGATTTACACGGCATGAAAACAAAAATTAAATATGGAATTGTTGGTAGTGGGTTAATGGGCCGTGAACATATTTCAAATATTAATCTAATTAATACAGCTGAAGTAGTTGCTATCTCAGATACTAATGAAAATTCTATAAATGATGCAAAAAATCTCTTAACAAATGATATTAAAGTTTATTCCGATAATAATGAAATTTTTAAAAATAATGAAGTAGATGCTTTTATTATTTCGACCCCAAATTTTACTCATTATGATATTATTAAGGAAGCATTAAAGACAGAAAAACATCTTTTAATTGAAAAACCATTATGTGCAAAATTAGAAGATTGTATAGAAATTAAAAAATTATCAGCTTCATATCCATCAGTAATATGGGTAGCTATGGAGTATAGGTACATGCCACCCATTCAAAAAATGATTCAAGAGATTTCTAGTGATACAATTGGTAAGCTTAAAATGCTTTCAATTCGTGAGCATCGATTTCCATTTCTCAAAAAAGTTGATGATTGGAATAGATTTCAAATAAACACCGGTGGAACATTAGTTGAAAAATGCTGTCATTTTTTTGATTTAATGCGCTTAATTACAAATAGTGAAGTAACACAAGTATATGCAAGTGGTGGTCAAAGTGTAAATCATCTTAATGAAAGTTATAATGAAAAAGTTCCTGATATATTAGACAATGCATTTGTAATTTTAGATTTCAAAAATGGAATAAGGAGCTCTTTGGAACTTTGTATGTTTGCGGAAAATTCAGAAATGCAAGAAGAACTATGCGTGGTTGGAGATAAAGGAAAAATACAAACTGGCGTTCCATCAGATGCATCTGGAAAAAATTCTTCAGAAATTAGAATTGGTTTAAGAGATTCCAAAAATGCAGTAAAAAAATTAGTTGAAGTAGATAAAAAGATCTTAGCTGCTGGCCAACATCATGGATCGACATATTATCAACATATGGAATTTATAAAATCAATTAATAATAATTTAAAAGCACAAGTTTCTGTAAATGATGGTCTTCATGCGGTAGCTATTGGACAGGCAGCAGAAAAATCAATAAAAGAAAACCGTATGGTTAAGATGAGTGAGTTTAATATTTAATTTTCAAAAAATTTATTTGTTTTATCAATTATAAAATTACTTACTCTCACGTTTGATTCCTCAGTTACACCTGCGATATGAGGTGTTAAGATGCAATTCATATCGTTTGAAATATTTCTATACAATGTTTCATTTACTGGTTCATTTTCAAAAACATCTAATGCAAAACCAGAAATATAATTATTTATATATGCATCAATTAAGTCTTTCTCATTTATAATCCCACCCCTTGAAGAATTAATTATGATTGGTTTTTTCTCCATTTTAATAAAAGCATTTCTATCAAATAAATATTTTGTTTCATTATTTAATGGAACATGGATAGAAATAATATCTGCCAACTCAAGAATTTCATCAAATGATACTTTATTAACATTAACTGCCTTCATTTCTTTAGAGGATATAAAAGGATCATATGCGATAGAGGTAGCATCGAAAACATTTGCAAGCTTTAAAACTTTTTTTGAAATATCACCAAAACCAATTAAGCCTAAAATCTTTCCTTTAAGTTCCTTAGTAACAATTGATGTTCTTGGCCATTTCCCTTTTTGAGTTTTTTCATTAATAATGATTGTTTTTTTTAATAATGTAAGCGAAGTATTAACTACGTATTCAGCAACAGAATCTGCATTCATACCTGTTGCTGGCTGAACAATTATATCATTATTTTTGCAGTATTCTGTGTCTATATTGTCAAGACCCACACCAAGTCTTCCTATAAACTTTAAATTTGATGCATTTATTAAAATATTTTTATCTAAACTTGTTTTATTTCTTACAATTACGCCATCAAATTGTTCAATTTCTTTCTCCAAATAATCTTTATTTTGCCAAGCATCTTTTTTATAAATCACTTCAAACTCTTTATTTATATTTTGCAATGCTTGTGCATCAATAAACTCTGTTATCAAAATTTTTATCATTTAATTTTTCTAATTTTTAATTTTTTTAAAAATTTGTTTACCATACTTAAATTTGGTATCGAATATATACCACCGGCTTTCATGCATTTTAATGTAGCAGTTGCAGTTGCAAATTGAATACTTTCAGAATTTGTTTTATTTAGGGAAAGAGCTGTTGCAAAAGCACCATGAAAAACATCTCCTGCACAGTTTGTTTCAACTGTTTTTACTTTAGGAACCTTACAATGATATAATGAGTTATTTTCTACCCAATAAACTCCCTTTGATCCCATAGTAACAGCAACAAATTTTTTGGTTTCATTAAATATTTGAAAAAGAGCAATTTTCATATCTATGTTTTTTTTATAAGTTTTCAGACCTTCTTCAGAAAATATAGGATGAGAAGCCTTATTAATGATCTCAGAAATTTTTTTAGAATTTTTAAAATTATCTAGATCAGCAACACATTTAATATTTTTTATATTAGTATTTATTGCAATATTAGATGCCATATCCATCCATCTCATATCTATTGAATAAATATCTTGTTTTCTAAAAATTAGTTTTGGTATTGACTTATATTCAAGTAGCCTTGGATCATTGAAAGCTGCAAGCAATCTTTCACCTTTTGTATCTTCAATCACAAAACTTTGTGAAGACTGACATTTTTTTATAAAAACCGATTTAGTGATATTAATAGAAAATTTTTTAAATTCATTTTTTAAAAAAACCGAAGAGTCATCATCTCCAAATTTTCCAATAAATTTTGAATTATAACCCAATATTTTAGCAGTAAATGCTGATACTGCTGCTGAACCACCTAATCTTTTATCAATTCCTCTTGATAAAACTTTAATTGGTTTTTTTGGAAATTTATCTATCCTGCTTATATAATCTGTAAATATTGATCCAGCACAAATGATCATAAATTTTACTAAAGGTATTTGACTTTACCAATAAACTTTCTAAACCTATCTCTTATAGTTATGGGATTAAGTGGAATTGGATCAATTTTAACATTCCCAGAATTGATCTTTGAAATTATTACATAAGAATGATTTTGATCATCAATGGCCTTTGATAATTTATTAGCTGTTTCCTCACCAGAACACTCAACTACATTTTTGCAGCCAGCACCGATAGCCACTGCTTTTAAAGAAGTATCTTCATCAGTAAATGTTCTTTGGTCTCCTGTTGATCCATAAGAGCCATTATCAATTATTAATAAAGTGTAGTTTGATGGTGCTCTATTACCTATTGTTGCTAAAGTATTCATATTCATTAAAACTGATCCATCGCCATCTATACTAATTACATGTTTGTTCTGAGATAATGAAAGACCTAAGCCTATTGATGAAGATAAACCCATACTTCCTAACATATAGAAAAAATTTGGTTGATCATTAATTTTATATAATTCTTGAGATGGTAGACCAATATTACAAATAACTAAATTATCTTTAAAGATATTTTGTAACTTATTTAGTAGATCAAATCGATTCATTAATCTTCCTTCATCAGATTGAAATCACATAAAATAGCAACGGGTGATTCAATAACTTTAGCATGCTTACTAAATGTTGAAATTTTCTCTAAATCATTTTCTGATGAGCAATGCAGCATTGGTATCCTTAATGTTTGCAAAATATCTTCAGTTATTTTAGCCATTCCACCTTGTGCACCCACGGGTTCTCCTGGAGTGCCCCTATAACTAACAAGAAAAACAACTGGCATCTGATATAATTGTAATAACGAAACTATTGCATTAACTGAATTTCCAATTCCAGTATTCTGCATCATTATACAGGGAAATTTATTTCCTAAATAAGCACCAGCACAGATTCCCATACCTTCTTCCTCACGTGGGACGGAAGAGTAATATACATCTTTATCTTTTTCTAGAATATCAATCATGTTAGCTAGTAACTTACACGGCACACTTAAATAAAAATCTACGCCACCTTCTTTTAAATTTGCTATTATTTTTTTACTGATTTTCATTTTTTTTGATGTCTATATGTATAAAAAAGACAAAACAATAAATTTATTTAAATAAAGTCATTTCTTAATTTTATTTTAGTATTTGAAGAATATGTTTCACCTTTTTTCAAAATAGTTGAAGGAAAATCTGGTTGATTAATAGCATCAGGAAAAATTTGTGTTTCTAAACACATTCCATATTGCAATCCATAATTTCTATTATGCTTACCATTATAAGACTCTTTCATCATATTTCCTGTATAGAATTGTATTCCAAGTTGATCAGTAGAATATTCAACACCCATGCCAGTAATTTTACTATAAATACAAGCTATAACTTTATCAATTGAGTGACCTTTAAGTACATAATTATGATCTATACCCCCATTTACTAAAAATGATTGATTTATTTCAAAATCATTATTTAGATCAAATCTAGTATTTGCTACATCTAATAATTTTCCAGTAGGAATTGACCCTTCATCAGTTTCACAAATGTGATCTGAAGATATTTTGACAATATGATTGGTAATATTTTTATAATTATTTTTATGACCATGAAAATTCCAATAATTATGATTTGTCATATTAATAATAGTATCTTGATCAGTGATTGCATTAAAAGAAATAATTATTTCATTATTATTATTAAGTTCATAAGTCGTTGTGCAATCTAAATTACCAGGATAGTTCTCTTCTAAATGCTTAGAATGATAAGTCAGTGTTACTTTTATACTTTTTTCAGATTTTTTAATATCTTCTATTTTCCATATTTTTTTATTAAACCCTTCTTTACCTCCATGAAGGTGATCAGGAGAGGTATTAGAATATAATTTGTACTCTTCACCGTTAAGTGTAAATTTACTTTTTCCTATACGATTACAGACTCTTCCAATTATTGAATTGAAATATCCATCTGCTTCTAGACAATCATCTAAATTTCCATAACCTAACAAAACATCTTCTACATCATTAGGATTTGAATAAGATGGTATACAAGCTTCTGACATATAGCCGCCAAATGTATAAAAACTAAAACTATAATTATTTGAGTTAGTAATTTTGACTATATCAATATCCAAACCTTTTTCGTTTTGAAGTTTACTAATATTATATTCCATTATACTTTCCTTAATCGTTGAAAATTATTTTTTCTTTGCTGAAGATAAATGATTAATCCTCCTAAAACTATGAAAAAAGCTCCTGGAAAAAGCTGGTCTACTGGCCATTCTGAAAAAAAAACCCAACCTAAAATAAGAGCAAAAAATATTTCAATATAATCAAATGGCATAATTTTACTCAGTTCTGCTCTTCTTGCACCATAAATTAACAATAAAGTTCCTGATCCACCCGCTATTCCCATTACACAAACTACTAAGAAATCATTTACACTTTTAAAATTTTCCCACATACCAAAAATTAATACTAGCAAACATGCAACTACTATTGTTCCAGTCTGACCATATAAATTAATAAGTGGTGATGGAACACTGTCTTCAAAGCTTAACGATGTTGTTCTAGCTAAAGAATAACCAAGTGCAGCAAGTATAGGTAGTAATAACATATAATTAAAATCAGATGACCAAGGTTGCATAATTAAAACAATACCTGCAAATCCAGAAATAACTGCACTCATTTTATACCAGCCAAATTTTTCTCCTAATATTGGAATGGCAAGAAGAGTAACCATCATGGGTCCAGTGTATTCCATTGTCGCAACTAAAGCAAAGGGGAGATAAGCATAAGAAGTGTATAAACATAATTGTGCCAAAGCCACAAATACTCCTCTAAACAAACCAAGCCTCCATTGAGTAATTTTTATTTGTCTACCATTTCGATGCCAATCATTAGAAAAATATAGAGCAATAATGCATGGTATCATTCCAAATAAATTTCGAAAAACTGATAATTGTGCAGCAGGATATTCATTTCGTAAAAACTTTATTGCTATACCCATACAATCTAAAAGAAATAGACCAGAAAGAGATAAAATTACGGCAATAAATAAATTATTTTTCATTGATAATAATTAATTAATTAAAATTTTTCTTTATATGACACAACAATCATCGACCCAATGACCTGGTTCGACTTCAGTAAGACCCATTTTTATATCTCCACCTTTGCAATCTACACCTGGGTTTGGACACCTAGTTCTAAATGCACATCCAGAAGGTGGATTCAAAGCACTTGGGATCTCACCTTTTAATTCTATAGCTTCAGATCTTTTCTCAGGATCAATTGATGGAATGGAAGATAACAATGCTTTTGTGTAAGAATGTTTTGGATTTTTAAACAACTCTCTTGAAGGACCCATTTCAACAATATGACCCAAATACATAACCGCAACAACATCACATACATGTGCGACAACACTTAAATCATGACTAATAAATAAGTAAGTCAGATTAAGTTCACTTTGTAGTTGTTTTAAAAGATTTAATATATCTGCTTGAATAGAAACGTCTAATGCTGCAACACTTTCATCAGCAACAATAAATTTAGGATTACTAACCAAAGCTCTTGCAATTGAAATTCTCTGTCTTTGCCCACCTGAAAATGCATGAGGAAACCTTCTCAAATGCTCAATGTTTAATCTACACTTAGCTGCTATATCTCTTACTTTCTCATCAGTTTCTTGTCGTGAATTTGTAATTTTCATAACCTCTAAAGGTTCTGCAATTATATCTCTAACTGTCATTCTTGGACTTAAAGCGGCATATGGATCTTGAAAAATTAACTGGGCTTTTTTTCTGTATTCTTTTAAATCTTGTTTATTCATATTTGTTAAATCATAATTTCTATCGTCATCATGAAAGATAACATTTCCTGAACTAATTTTATTTGCTCCAAGTATTGCTCTACCAAGTGTAGTTTTCCCAGAACCAGACTCACCCACTAAGCCAAAAAAAGATCCTTTTTTGATTTGAATATTAATATTATTTACAGCATGAATTTTTTGTTTTTTCGAAATAAAATTTTCTTGGTAATCAAAATTTACTGAAACATTATTTACAGAAATTAAATTTTCACTCATGCTGACCACACATCATTCCACACTGATCGACCCAATGACCAGATTCAACCTCAATTAATTTCATTTCTATTTTACCATCTTTTCCTTCTGGATTATGATGAGGACATCTAGTTCTAAACACACATCCTGTTGGTCTATCTAAAGGACTAGGAATATTACCTGGTATTGGTTTTAATGGCTCATCTAAATTATTTATATCAGGCAGAGCTTCGAGTAATCCTTTAGTGTATGGATGTTTTGGATTTTTAAGGATTTCATTTACAGGACCTTTTTCTACCACACTACCTAAATACATAACTGCTACATGATCTGCTACTTGAGCAATAACACCTAAATCATGAGTTATAAAAATTACTCCCATTTGGTATTCTTTTATAATATCTTTAATCAAATTGATTACTTGAGCTTGAATTGTAACATCTAATGCTGTTGTTGGTTCATCTGCTAATAATAGTTTGGGCATTGTTGATAATGCCATTGCTATCATAGCTCTTTGTCTCATTCCTCCAGATAATTCAAATGCATATTGATTAAACCTTTTTTCTGCATCAGCTATCCCTACTCTTTTAAGCATATTTATAGATATAGATTTTGCTTCATCTTTATTAATATTTTTATGAATTAATAATTGCTCAACCATTTGGGCTCCAATTTTTATAGCTGGAGCAAAACTTGCCATGGGTTCTTGAAAAATCATTGATACTTTACCACCTCTAATTTTCTTTAAATCTTGTTTAGAAGTAAATTTAAGAACATTTTCATTATCCAAAATTATTTCAGCATCTTCGTTATATGAAGTATTTCCTGGGTTTAGTTGCATTATTGATTTTGCAGTAACAGATTTTCCAGATCCAGACTCACCAACAATTCCAAGTACTTCACCTTGATCAACGGAGAGGGATATATTTTCTACTGCTGTTATTCGACCCTCATCAGTATCAAATTTAACATCTAAATTTTTTACTTCTAATAAGTGGCTCATTTATTTATCTTATGTGGATCAGCAGCATCCCTTAATCCATCACCAACGTAGACAAAAGTTAGTATTAAAACTACTAGAAAAAAAACAGGTATGAAGTACCATTGATAATTGAGAAGTACATCTGCTTTTGTTGCATTTTGTAAAAGTACACCTAAAGAATTCACAGGCTCTCTTAGGCCTAATCCAATAAAACTAAGAGCAGTTTCAGATAGTAACATGTATGGAAAACTAATTACTAAATCTACAATTATATAGCTAGTGAAGCTTGGTAATAAATGTCTAACAATTATATGTGTTGAAGATGCTCCACATAATTTTGCAGCCAATATATACTCCTGACTTCTTTCACTAAGTAAATGAGTTCTTACTCTTCTTGCTAATGTTGGCCAGGAAATCAATCCTAACAAACAAGATATGAAGAAAAATCGAAGTTCTGAACTCCATTCTAATGGAGCAAATGCTGCAAGACACATAAATAAAGGTATTGGCGGCACAGTTCTAATTGCGTCTGTAAACATTTGAAGTAAACTGTCTATCCAACCACCGTAATATCCGGATATACCTCCAATAATTAATGACAAAACAAATGATATAAATACGCCAAGAGTTCCTACTGCAAGTGAAACATATATAGCACTAAGTGTTCTACTAAATAAATCTTTACCAGCCTTATCAGTACCAAAAAGATGAATACCTCCTTCATCTACACCAAATAAATGAGTATGAAATGTAAATCCTGGAATTTTAAAATCTAATATCTTTCCTGGAAGATTAATTTTAAAATCAAATACTTTGTATTCCCAACCTTTTACAAAAAAATAAACATATCTTCTTTTTTCAGTATCAGTTTTATAGACCCATCTAAAATTTGTATCTGCACCCCTATATTTTGTTAATGTGTGAAGAAAAGGTCTTGAAGAAAATCCATTTTCATCCCAGAACATAGGTATTTGAGGAGCACCATTTTCGTAGTCTTTGTCACGCCCGTTAATTGTCGGATCATAAGGTGATAAGAAGTCTGAAAATAGACTGCATACTATCATAAAAAGTAAAATCGAGCCTGCAATCATCGCAGATTTATTTCCAAAAAAACGAGTTCTAACTAACTGCATTTGGGTAGCAGTATAGTACGCTTCTTTTTTACTTGAATTAGCCTCCACCCATAACTCCTTTTCTTATTCTTGGATCCATAATTGCTAAAATTATATCTGTTATAAAATTAACAAAAACTATTGTTGCTGTAAGTAAAAAAATAATTGCACCTGCTAATTGCTGATCATTAGATCTAGCTAAAGCTTCTATTAATAGTGCTCCTGCTTCAGTTAAAATTAATATTAAAGCGACTATAGGAAGTGCACTAAAAATTCTATTTAAGTCGAAACCAATTGAATTTATAACAGGACCTAGTGAATGCTTAGCTGGGTAACGCCACAGCAAACTCATACCTGACACACCCCTTGCTCTTGCAGCCATTACATATAGCTTATCATTTTCATCTAACATTAGCGCTCTCACAGTTTGAAGTGCAAAAGCAGTTGCGTTCCAACCTAATACGAAAATAGGTAACCATGCTCTGCTTAGAAAATCCATTAACTTTGCCGATGACCAAGATTGATTTTCATATTCTTGTGAAAATAAACCTGTCATTGTATCACCGTAATAGATTGTCATAAAAAGCATTATACAAAGTGCTACCAAAAAATTTGGTAATGCTATTCCAAGATAACTTACAAATTTAAGAGTATTATCTAAAGATGCATATTTTGTCGTGGCTGAAATGATTCCAACGGGAATTGCAATTAAATATGAAAATATTAATGCAACTAAACAAATCGTTAAAGAAAGAGTAAATCTACCACTTAGGAGTTCATTAATATTCATTCTTAAAATACAGCTATCACCAAAATCTTGATTGACGACTATATCAGATATCCATTTTCCATATCTGTAAAGAAATGGTTTATCTAAACCTAAACGAATTTTTTCGGCCTCTATATCTTCATATGTTATTTGTGAGCCCTGTGTATTCTTAAATGCCAAGTATCTCTCGGCACATGTACCAGGAACTAATTCCATCAGAGAAAAAACTATAAAACAAACTATTAGTAATGTTACAATTGCTAAAAACGCTCTTGTAAAAGTAAACTGAATAAAATTAATCATAGCGTGACTTCTCTTAATTGCATTTCAAGAATAGTAGAAAAAAGAAAAGCGGCAATACAAAATTGCCGCTTTTATCAATATTTATTTACTTATCTTACTCGTCTAACCACCACTGAGTAGCAAGATATGGATAAGTTCTATAATACTCATAAGAAGTAGTTTTGAATTGAGCAAAATTCTTCAAAGCATTTCTATGATATGTTGGGAAAGGTGCTTTTACAGTTCCAATTAACAAAGTTTGCTCTGTTAACATTGTTGTAATTTTTTCACCCCACTCATTAGATTCTGCTGTACCTAAAGCGTATGATTGAAATTTATCAATCCCATCACTTAAATCGTACACCCACTGAGGAGGTTCTACACCTTCATCACCATTACTATCTATATAAGCGGCCCATAACATTCCTTGCGTATGGTTAAAATAGTTACCAAAAGGAGCTTTGAATGTTTCTGGATCACCTGCAATAATAGCTAATGGCTGTCCTTTGTCCCAAGCATGAACATCTAATGCATTAGAAGATTGTGAACCACGATATTCATCTGGAGTTACCTCTTTAAAAGAAGTTTTAACTCCAACATCGTTCCACATACGAGCAACTAACTCAACTTCAACGCCACCTATACCTTGAGTAGCATAGTCAATATTCATTGCAAAAGGTTCTCCATTTGGAAGTTCTCTAAAGCCATCACCATCAACATCTTTTAATCCAACTTCATCAAGAAGTGCATTTGCTCCATCTGGATCAAATTGAGTCATATGCATTTTAATAGCCTCTGGTACAAAGTCAGGAGCAGGAGACATTCCTGTAAACTGCTCAACTACACCCATACCATAATAAGCTACGTCATTGATTTCATTTCTATCAAGAGCAATAGACATTGCTTGACGAAAACGAATATCTCCATAAACTTTACGTTTCTCTAAATCTGGATGAGTAACGTTAAAGCTAAATAGAGCTGCACCACAACCAGGATTAATCTGAAGATTATATCCTCCAGACTCTGCTCCATCTAATAATTGAGGTGCAGATTCTAGTTGAACAGATTGAGATTTATAATCAACTTCACCATTAACAAGTTTTAACAATCTTATTTCATTTTCATTGATGTATCTTTCATTTTGATAATCAATATATGGTAGTTGATTCCCAGCTGTATCTACTTGAAAAAAATATGGATTAGCTGCGTAAACTCTTCCTTCAGTTGTATCTTCAATAGTCATGTAAGCTTCTAAAGAAGGATAAGCTGCATATGGAAGTCCATCGACTAGCTCAGGATTTCTAAGTAAAGGAGTTGGCGTATCAGTCCAACCTGAGTTACCATAATAAGCCGCTAAAGCATCCCAGCCATCTGCAAACCCTAGAGCTTGTGCATTCGCATCAGCGTTAGAGTCAATTTCTGGGTGAAATTGTTCTAAGAAATGTGAAGGCATGAAAGCTTGGTTATAAGAAGTAGCTAATGTAGCAAGTAAACCTGGAAATGGAGATGGTAAATTAAATCTTACAGTTGTATCATCAAGAACATCTACAGTCATTGGTTCACCACCAACAAGAAGATAAGGGTATGGTTTTTCTCTAATGTTTGTATTCATCATTAGATCTTCGTACCAAAACTCTACATCTCTAGCTACAAACGGCTCGCCATTTGACCACTTATGACCTTTGCGAAGAGTAAAAGTTAAAGTTGTAAAATCACTATTCCATTCATATTCTTTAGCAACATTTGGAACAACAGTTGAAAGGTCATCTGCAAAACGTACTAAGTTTACGTGTCTTGTTGATAACATATCAGAAGTACCAGCTTCCGTTGCGTTTGATAAAAAGTTTATTGTACCGCCATAAGATCCAACAGAATCATATGGAACTACTACTAATGGTTCATCAGGTAATCTATCTTCTACTGAAGGCAGGCTGCCTGGGTTCCCTTGAATTGTTGCATTAATACTTGCAATACTTGGGTTGTCTGAAAACTTCATCGCACAACTAGCTGCACTTTCGTATTCTGATAACTCATATTGCTGAGGATATTTTCCGCCTGTATATGCATCGCTCATGGTAGAGCCTATGCAATGACCGCCTGCAAAAGAGCTTCCACTCCATACAAACATTGCGGAAGAAAATACCAATGCTACCAATATTTTTTTTAACATATATTTTCTCCTATTAAGATAAATTTATCGTATGTATTTTTTGTATACAAATTTGAACTTTTAGCAAAAATATTTGACAAATTTATTACGTTTTTTTTTAAAAAATTGTGTATTTCTTATTAATTACTTTAGTATTTGTCAGGATATGAAGAAAACCAAAAAATCTATACTGTTTATATGTGCTGATCAGTGGCGATTCGATTGCTTTAGTTTTCTAAATCATCAATATGCTCTTACTCCTAATTTGGACAAGTTAGCAAAAAAAAGTATTATTTTTAAATCACACTTTGCTGGTATTGTTCCATGTGGTCCTTCGAGAACAACAATGCTAACTGGTTTATATCCATTTATTCACCGTTCAGTATATAATGGTGCACCACTTGATAAAAGATTTACAAATATTGCTAAAGAAGTTCGTAAGCTTGATTATGAACCAAGTCTTTATGGTTACACAGATACATCGTGGGACCCAAGATATTTAGATCCAAAGGATAAAAAGAATTTTACATATGAATCTCCTATGGAAGGATTCGATGATGGTTGTGTTTTACCTGGAGGAAAACCAGAGGCTTGGGCAAATCATCTTAATGAGAATGGTATAAAAATAAATAAAGCAGAAGATCTTTACAAAGGAAGAAAACCTAAAGATGATCAAGCATACATATACGAGCCATATTATATTCCAACCGAATATTCAGATACTGCTTTTTTAGCTGATAAAGTAGTTAACGATTTAAAAAATTTAAAAGATCCATTTTTTATGCATGTTTCTTTTTTAAAACCACACCCACCCTTCCATGTTGCTGATCCGTGGTTTAGTAAATTTGATCCAAATAATATAGATTTACCAAAAAATAATATTTCACTTCAGGAATTGTCCAAAAAACATCCTTTGCTAAAAGAGTTATGCAATAAATTTTTATTAAAAGAAAATTTTTCAGAGATAAATTATGATCTTCTTAAAAATCAAGATATTAAAAATATTATGAGTGTATATTTTGGAATGTGTGCTGAAGTAGATTTTAATATTG
Organism: uncultured Alphaproteobacteria bacterium; assembly: GCA_902605135.1. Classification (GTDB taxonomy): domain Bacteria; phylum Pseudomonadota; class Alphaproteobacteria; order HIMB59; genus CACPNW01. The sequence goes on along the minus strand of CACLBK010000017.1, from coordinate 11,151 downwards.
GTAAAATTTTAAATGCACTTAAAGAATCAGGGCAAGAAGAGAATACAATGATAATTTTTACTAGTGATCATGGAGAGATGCTTAATGAAAATAATTTATGGGGAAAATTAGGCTGGTGGGACTCGTCTTATAGAATTCCATTATTTATCTATGTGCCTCAAAACAATCCAAAAGAAATAAACCACTTAACAGAATCTGTAGACGTTGCTCCTACAATTTTAGAATGGCTTGATGGTGAAATCCCCGTTGATTGGAATGGTCAATCACTGATGCACAATATCAATAATAAATACGAAAAATTATCTAATAAAGAATATGTTGTTTTTGATTATGATTTTAGAGAAAGTACATCATTTGTAAAAGATAAAAAATTAGCACCCGAACAATGTAATCTATCTGTCATTAGAAATAATAAATGGAAATATGTTCATTTTCCTTCATTGCCATGTTTATTATTTGATTTAGATAAGGATCCTCAGGAAATAAATGATCTATCAAACTTAATAGAATTTCAAGACATAAAAAATGAATTAGTATCAAAATTATTAAGTCACCGCATGATCCATCAGGAGAGACAATTATCAAATACAAAACTTTCTAGTTCAGGTGTTAAAACCAATTTTGGACCATTCAGTAGAAAAATGGATAATTAATTTATGTTAACAACTGTTATAGGAGCCTATCCAAAACCAAACTACTTAAAAATAACTGATTGGTTTAAAGCTTCTGGTGGTACAGATACTGAATATCCAACTAAATTTTATGAAGATGAAATAAAAAAGTTGGGCGATAATGTTGAAGAGTTATTTAATAAAGCTACTCGGGAAATAATTATTGATCAAGAGGAATGTGGAATTGATATCCTCACCGACGGTGAAGTTCGAAGAGAAAATTATATTCACTATCATTGTAGGTATTTAGATGGAATTGATTTTACGAATCTCACAGAAAAACTTGCTAGAACAGGAAATTATAAATGCTGGTTACCAACAATAACTTCAAAAGTTAAAGCAAAGGAATCTTTTTTAGTTGAAGAGTGGAAAAAAAATCAGAGTTTAACCAATAAGGATTTGAAAATTACTATTCCTGGACCAATGACTATAACAGATACCATAGCAAATATATTTTATGATTCAGATGAACATTTGGGCGAAGATTTAGCTGATGCTATTAATGTAGAAATTAAAAGATTAGTTGATGCAGGATGCAAATATATTCAAGTCGATGAACCTTTGTTTGCTAGAAAACCTGAAAATGCCTTAAAATTTGGAATCAAAAATTTAGAAAGATGTTTTAAAGATGTAAATAATCAAAGTATTGAAAAAATTACACATATTTGTTGTGGTTATCCTGATAAATTAGATGCAGTAGATTATCCAAAAGCGCCTTTAGATTCTTACAGTAAAATCAGTAAGGCTTTAGATGAGTCAATTATAGATACAATTTCTATTGAAGATGCTCATCGATACAATGATTTAGTTTTTTTAAAAGATTTTAATCAAACAAAAGTTATTTTTGGTTTAATAAAAATTGCTAGCTCTCAAGTTGAGACTAAAGAAGAAATTGTCTCAAGAATAAATGATGCATTAAAGTTTATTGATAAGGAGCAATTAATTGTTGCTCCTGATTGCGGACTCGGTCACCTACCTAGAGATTTAGCAAAAATAAAATTAAAGATAATGGTGGAAGCTTCAAATAGTTTCTAGTGTACTAAAGTTTCTGGATTAGCATAATCATAATTTAAATCATCAGCAATTGCTTTGTATGTTACAGCACCTTTGAAAATATTTAAACCATTCATAAAATTTTTGTCATTTTTTAGAGCTTCTTTAAAACCATTAGAAGCTAAGTTTTGAATAAATGGTAACGTGACTGCATTTAAAGCAAGTGTGGAAGTTCTAGGAACTCCACCTGGCATGTTTGCAACACAATAATGAACAACATCATCGACAACATATGTCGGATTTGCATGAGTTGTTGGTTTACTGGTTTCAACACAACCACCTTGATCAATTGCAACATCAACTATCACCGATCCACTTTTCATCGCTTTGATCATGTCCTTAGTTATAATCTTGGGGGCATTAGAGCCTGGAACAAGTACGCCACCTATTAGCAAATCGCATTCAGAAATATAATCTTTAAGATTTATTTTATCACTATGTAGTGGTTCTATTTTATCACCAAATTTTTCTTGTAATTCCTCTAATCTTTTTTCTGACTTATCAACAATGAAAACTTTTGCTTGCATCCCAGTGGCAATTATAGCTGCATTTTCACCTACAACACCGCCACCTAAAATTAATACATTACCAGGCTGAACTCCAGGGGCACCACCCAACAGCAGACCACTTCCCCCTTTATGTTTTTCAAGTGAATATGCACCTGCTTGTATAGACATTCTGCCAGCTACAGCACTCATTGGTGCGAGAAGAGGCAATTTATTATTATGATCACTTACTGTTTCATAAGCTATACAAATTGAATTTGAATCAATCAAACCCCTTGTCAATTCTGGAGCTGCAGAGAGATGTAAATAAGTAAATAAGATTTGGTTTTCTCTTATCATTGCTACTTCATTCATTAGGGGTTCCTTTACTTTTACAATCATTTCAGAATCATTGAAAATGTCATCAGCTGAATTTACAATTTTTGCTCCTGATAATTCATAATCACTATTTGAAAATCCAGCACCGATACCGGCATCTTTTTGGATTAATACTGTATGCTTATCCTTTACTAATTCTTTAACACTTTGTGGAGTAAGCCCAACTCTAGACTCCTGAGCTTTAATCTCAGATGGAACACCTATTTTCATTATCTGTCATGCATATAATTTGAAATACCTGTTCTTAATTTTTCAATTATTTCATCAATATGTTTTTTTTCACAAACAAAAGGTGGGGCTACAATTAAACAATCTCCTGTGGCTTTTAGGCTTAAACCTGCTTCAAATAATTTTTTAAAACATGCATAACCAGCTTTACCTAAGCGCTCATCCATTTTAATGTCTATTCCTCCCATCATTCCGTATCCTCTTATGTCTGTAATGATGTCTAAATCTTTTAAAGAAAACAAACCATCTAAGAAATATGGAGACATATCTTTTGCTCTATTAAATAAATCTTCTTTCTCAATGATATCTTGCATTGCTAATCCAGCTGCCATTGAAACAGGAATAGCAGAATAAGTATATCCATGAAAAAATTCTATAGCTCCGGTAGGTGAGGCATCAACAATGGTGTCATAAATATTATCTCTTGAAGCAACTGCGCCTAGTGGCACAACACCATTGGTAATTGCTTTAGCCATAGTCATAATATCAGGACACACATCAAATGCTTGGGCTCCAAAAGGGGCTCCCATTCTTCCCCAACCTGTGATTACCTCATCAAAAATTAATAAAATTCCATGTTTATCACATAGTTCCCTTAGTCTTTTTAAATAACCTTTAGGCGGAACTAAAGTTCCAGTTGATCCAGCAACCGGCTCAACTATACAAGCTGCAATATTTTCTGCTCCAATATTTCCAGCAATTCTTTCTAAATCATCCGCTAAATCTGCACCATGCTCAGGCTCACCTTTTACGTATTTATTTTCTGATAGATGTGTATGTCTTAAATGATGAACATTAGGCATTAAGATATTTGAAAAAGTTTTTCGATTGGCAATCATTCCACCTACTGAAATTCCTCCTATGTTCATTCCGTGATAACCTCTTTCTCTTCCAACAATGTGAGATCTATGACCTTCACCTCTAGCTTTAAAATATGCTATTGCAGTTTTAATTGCTGTCTCAACTGCTGATGAACCACAAATTGTAAAAAATATTTTATTTAAATCTTCTGGTGTGTGTTTTGAAACTTTTCTTGCTAAATCAAATGATCCTCCAAAACCTTGTTGAAATGGCTGAACGTAATCTAGCTGTTCTAACTGATTTGAAACTGCTTCTCTAATCTCTGGTCTCGAGTGTCCAGCAGGACTACAAAATAAACCCGAGCTGGCATCTATTAATTTATTTCCATAGTGATCGGTATAGTAAACACCTTCAGCTTTGACCATTAAACGTGGACTATTTTTATAGTCACGATTGGATGTAAATGGCATCCAGTGTTCTTCTAAAGAATTAGGTATCTCTGTTCTTTTTTCTAAATCCATTTTTTTTCCTAATATTTAATTGAGTATATGAAAATATGTCTAAATCAAAGAATATTTCTCAAACTCAACAGAAATATCATAGGAAAAAATGTAGCAGTGGTATAGAGAGTGTCAAAATATGAGCGTTATTCCAGAAGATCTAAAAAATAAAGCATTGGAAACACCAAATATTCCTGCAGCTGTTGTCTGCCCAAATGAAGAAAGTGTCTTCTTGGCTGTTAAAGAAAGCAGGGAAATGAATTTAATTGATCCAACATTAATAGGTAATAAAAATTTAATTACTCAATCTGCAAAAGATATTGGTTTAAATATTGAAGACTATAATATTCTCGAAGCTGATAATGAAGAACAAAGTGCTTTGGCTGCTTGTCAATTATCGAATGAAAATAAAACCAAAATTATAATAAAAGGAAATCTGCATACAGACATTTTAATGAGATCTTATTTAAAAAAAGAATTCAATTTACTTGAAGGCAAAAGATTAAGTCATATTTGGCATATGACAACGCCGCAGTTGAAAAAACCTCTTTTCATTACAGATGGAGCACTGAATGTTTTACCAAGAATTGATATAAAATTACAAATTCTAAAAAATGCAGTTCATTTTTATAATAAATTAGTTTCTAAAAAGCCTAGGGTTGCCATATTATCCGGCACAGAGGATCCAATAGATAGTATGCCAAGTTCAATAGAGGCTAAAAAAGTAATGGATCTTACACTAAAAGAAGAAATTAATGCATTTGTTCACGGACCATTAGCTTTTGATAATGCTATATCTGAGAAAGCTGCAAAAATTAAAAAAATTGAAAATGAAGTAGCTGGTAATGCTGATATTTTATTAGTCCCAAATTTAGAAACAGGTAATTCTTTATCAAAGATAATGGTATACTTTATGAATGCTTGTGCCGCAGGAATTGTAATTGGAGGTAAAGTTCCAGTAGTTGTTCCAAGCAGAGCTGATAGTAAAAATTCAAAACTAGCTTCAATTATGGCTGCAATAGTGGCTGTTAAAAATTAATTTTAAACCAAACTAAAAATTACGATGATCCTTAGACATTATGTATTAATTTTAATAATAACATTTTTATTTGGTAGTGCGTACCCAGTACAGAAAGTAATATTTAACGAAAATGTACCCCCATTATTAATGGGCAGTTTAAGAATGTTAGTGGTGTTTATATGTTTATTACCATTTTGGAAATTCAAAATTCCAGATAGAAAATATTGGTTACCTCTTTTTTGTTTTTCTATTGCTATGGGTTTTTTGGCTAATGTATTTATGACATTATCTTTAAATGAAGCTAAAATTGTATCCCCTATAATAATTGGTTCTCAACTTGCTGTGCCTTTTGCAATATTATTAAGCTCATTTTTTTTAGGAGAAAAAGTAAGTTTAAAAAAATGGTTATTAATTATTATCTCTTTTTTTGGTATTATTTTGTTAGGATTTGATCCTTTAATTAGAAATGAGTTTTTTGCTTTAGTACTAATTACTTTGATGGCATTTTTTTATGCTAGCGCCCAAGTTTTTTCAAGGTATTTAAAAGATTTAGAAGTCACTCTTACTAATGCAATTATGGGATTAATTGGATTTATATTATTAATTATTTCTTCATCAATTTTTGAAGGACAAACATTAAATGAAATTAAAAATATTAGTTTCCAATCATGGTTATTAATTTTACATTCTGGTATCTTTGTTTCAATAGCTGCTCATATGTCAATGTTCTATTTATATAGAATATATCCAGTAAATAGAGTGTTCCCATTCTATGCATTGTTTCCAGTGTTTGGAGTGTTATTAACGTTTATAATTTTTTATGAAATACCAACTTTGATAACTTTTATTGGTGGGATTATTGTAGTTATTGCAACTTATTTTATTAATAAGGAAAATTAATTATTTTAAAACATCCAATCCATTAGATATTTTTATATCTCCTGTTTGACGAGCTTTATTAAATTCTTTAATTCGATCAAAGACGTCAATTCCAATTTGCCTATAAATATCTAGTAAATCAATTAGTACCCAGTTTTCTCTAATCAAACCATTTTCAAGTCTCCAAAAATCTAAGCTACGCATTTCTAATGGCTGATTTGATGGCGCTATACCCATCCAACCATCATTAGTTATAGTTAGTCTCATATTAGGCCATCCTGTTTCACAAACATAATTGCCTTCATGTAACCAATGTGTTTTTAAATCTTCCATTCCTTCGATTGCTAATTTTTCATTAGAAGATCCGCCTTTTCGATCTGGCATTGCTCTTAAAAAAGGTATTTGATGCCAATGTCTAAATCCAGCTATCCCTCTTCCAGTACCAATTCCAGCTGGTCCATACCAATTCAGATTAGGATGCCAATATTTCTCCAATTGCATTACTCTAGGATTAGGGTCTTTTGGATGAATTGATAAATCATGAAGCATATTAATGACATGATCAAAATTCTTTTTTCCATCTCCATTTAATATAAGACCATCTGCAGTCATAGGTGATGGTGTGCATAAAAAAGCACCTAACTGAGGTGCCATCGGCCATGCATTTGCTTGCATCATTAATTCAGGCAAATCCCAAATTGCTTGTATTTCAATAATTTTATTATTCTTAATCTCAAAAAATTCGTGATATCGCATATGCACCAAGTTTCCAGTTGGAGGAATATTTAAATATGGCTTGAGGAATGTTCCCATATAATTACCCATTGTTCCAATCCAATCTTTTCCCTCTGGTGTTGTACCAGCCATAACTATCATATCTCTTCTTTCAAGATCAGGTATACTCTCAATTAGAGGCATGAAGCATTTAGATAATAAATCATCTAAGCCATTAAAAGTTTCAAAAGGATGACAGAAATTTATTACAGTATCGTTTGAAAAATATTTAGCTAGTGATTGCTTTATAGTTTCTTTATTAAAAGTTTGGGACGCAATTTGATAATCTCTAAAATAAAATTTTAATTCTTCGGATTTCATTATTTCGCTGTCCAACCTCCATCAATAACTAAAGATGAGCCCGTCATCATTGAAGAAGCATCAGATGCAAGATATACAACTGCAGTTGCAATATCACTTTCTGTTGCAACCTTCCCTAAGGGAATATTTTTTATAACAGATTTTTTAAAATCTTTATTCTTAAAAAATTTTTTCACCATTGGTGTTTCTACAAAAGTAGGACAAATTGAATTAACACGTATGTTATGTTTTGCTAAGTCAATCGCCATACCCTTGGTCAAACCTTCAATACCAAATTTTGTCATATTATAAACACTTCTTAAGGGTGCTCCTACTTTTCCTAATTGAGAAGATAAATTAATAATTGAACCACCAATTTTTTTCCTATTTTTAGATTTAAGCATTAATTTAGTTGATAGTTGTGCAATGTCAAAAGAGGCTTTAATATTTAAATCTACAACTTCACTCATATCTTTTCTTTTTATTTTAGTAAAAAACTCAGGTCTATTTGTTCCAGCATTATTAATTAAGATATCTAATCTAGATATTTTGGTAAATATTTTTTTTATTTCATCTATATTTGTAACATCGCAAACAAAGTAGGTGCATTTCCTTTTTAGTTTTCTGATAATTTTTTGAACTTCTATGAGATCTTTTTCTGTACGACTTATAATAATTACATGAGCACCAGCCTCTGCTAAAGCTATAGCACAAGCTTTTCCAATACCTTTTCCCGCACCAGTAATTAATGCAATTTTATTCTTTGTATGTATGTCTTTTAAAAACATGTATTTAAGTTAGTCATTACAGCGAAAATATAGATTGATCTAATACATTCATTTTTTTGATGCACATTTCAAAATTATCATCTGAATGGAAATCTCCTGGAAAACCAATACATTTAATACCAGCATTTATGGCGGATTGACTACTTTCTTCAGTATCTTCGATAGCTATACAATCGGAAGCTTCAATATTTAAATGTTCTAAAGTAACTTTATATATTTCAGGATTAGGTTTTTCATACTTAACTAAAGATTTATTTCCAATAAAATCAAAATCTTCTTTTGCAATTTGATCTGATAAGCTCTCAAAAATAGCCTCAACATTATTAATAGTTGTTGATGTTGATAAAGATAGTTTGATATTATTTTTTTTGCAGAAATTTATAATTTCATAAACACTTTTTCTTAATTTTTGTTTGTTTTTAATTATGTATGAGCTAAAAATTTCTGTTTTTCTATTTCTTATTTGAGATGCATTAACATTAATATTATTTTTTTCAGCAAAATCTTCTACTCTTTTTGTACCACCTGATTTTTTTAATAAACTTCTATAATCTTGTTCATCCCAATACCAATCTAGGCCAGCTTCTTTGAACGCTTCATTAAATGCAGTACGTTGTATATCAGAGGATTCTATAAGTGTTCCAATAGATCCAAATAATAATGCCTTATATTTCATAGATAAGAGTTTTACTAATTACTATATTTTAATTAACCTTTTACTGCACCTGCGGTTAAGCCGCTTATAAGTTGTCGTTGAAAAAACATTATGATCATGAATAGTGGTGCAGTTGCTGAAACAACACTTGAAACTGCCCACATATAATTTCCACTATGTTCAATAGTACCTAAGTAAGCATTTATTTTTGGAACCATAGTATAATTTTCTTGATTAAGAAGAAGTGAGGTTACCGTAAAGTCATTATACGCTAGCATCATACTAAACAAACCAGCAGTAACAACGCCTGGCCACATCACTGGCATAATTACATATCGAAATGCTTGAAAATAACTACAACCATCAATTAATGCACTTTCATCTAACTCTTTTGGAACCGTTTTAAAGAAAGAATAAAGTAGCCATAATGTAAAAGGTTGGTTGATTGCGACTAAAACAATTATTGTGGTTGGAAGTATACCCCATACGTTCAATTGAAAGAAAGGAAATAAATAACCAGAAACTAATGTTATATGTGGCATAGCTCTAAAAATTAAAGCAGCTATTAAAATCCAGAAAGTATATTTATATGTTGATCTAGATAATGCATAAGCACCTAATGTTCCTAGAAATAAAGAAATAGTAACAACAGACACAGTAATAATAGCTGTGTTCATTGTAGCTTTCCAAAATTCTCCTTCTGTCCAAGACTCTACATATGCTTTTATTGTTGAGGTATCTCCTGTCTCAATTAGAGTATTAAATCCTGTTACAGCAAACATCCAATCAGCTCTTGAAAAAAAATCAGCTTTTACTTTAAACGATCCCCAAAAAGTCCATATAAAAGGAAAAACTGATACTACTAACCAAATTATTATAAATAGACTATTTATTAAAATCAGTTGTTTTGAATATCTATTAATTTTTGATTCCATATTATCTCTCTGTCCTAAACTCTCTCCAAGTTCTAATTAGAACTGGTGTTAAAAGGAAGGCCACACCAATAATAGTTAACATCGATGTAGCACCTGCAGATCCAAATAACATTTTGTTTTCACTTCTTAAGTCATTGTAAATCATCCAAGAAAGTGATTGAGCAACTCCCTCAGCAGCAAAACCAATTATAGGCTCAAGAACTCTAAAATTATCCATGAGACAAATTAATATAATAAATGTTGCAACTGGATAAAGGTGCGGAATAACTATATGTCTTACCCTTTCGTAGCGTGAAGCCCCATCAATGATTGCAGCTTCAATAGGATCTTGAGGTACAGTTTGTAGTGCAGCATAAAATACAACAAACGCAAAAGGAGTATTATGCCAAATTCCATAAATAATTAAAGTTATCCATGTTAATTGACTTGATGATTTTAATGATAAATTAGGGTCATCAAATAAATATTGAATTGTTGCTCCTAAGATACCTTTCGCATCTATCATCCAGAATAAAACAAGTGATCCAATTAAGGGTGTAACTATCATTGGAAGAATAACCCCAAAAATAGTTGGTCCCTTCAAGCTTTTTGTAAGAGTATTAATACTTAAGGCAACTATAAACCCTAGAACAACAACTGGAGGTGTAACAGCAAAACAAAATGTAAGGGTGAATAAAAGTGCTTTATAAAATGGTAAATTAAGCAGGATATCTATAAAACCAGACATTGAGGAAGAATTACTCCAAGCCTCTTTAATTTGATCGAAAGCTAAATGATTTCTATCTCCGTATGTTCCTAAACCATTAAATCTTCCAAGGGGTTGTTCTTCTTGTAGTTTTGAAGTGGCTTCAATATCTACTTTGGTTTCAGTCTTACATCCAAATGGATCGCATTTTTCTACTTCCATTAAAATTTGCTCAGGTTCAATATGGAGGGATTGAAAAAAACTTGAGATTATGGGAAGACCTATAAACAATAACATGGCCAAACCACTCGGAAAGAAGAACCAGAAAAATGTTTTGTGAGGCATTTAAATTTTATCTAAAAAAAAGTGGAACATAAGAATGTTCCACTTTATCATATTTACGTGAAAGGCTTATAGAAAACCTTGCTCAGTAGCTTTTGCTACATAAGCAGCTTCTACATCAGCCAATGCTTTTTCAGCAGATTCATTACCTTGAAGAAATTCAACAATTTCTGTACTTAAAGCACCATGTAATAATGACATGTATGGTAAGCTTGGATAAGGTGCTGCACCTCTATTAGCTGCATCAACAACTGGGCCAGCAGTATCTCCAGGAGAATAGCCATCAATTAACCAAATTGTTGCATTAGGATTAGCGTTTGCCATCTCTGTTGAAGTTGCTGCACCAAGAAGAGCTCTAAATGATGCTTCTGCATTCTCATCAGAGGTATTTGTTGCAATTCCAAATCCATCCCACCAAAGAGTTGTTGCAGGCACACTTCCTCCACCAACTGATGGAGAGTTAGCAAGTCTTGTGTCTGCTTTAATCATTTGATCGCCCTCATCATCTAATAATGATGCTGCGCCAGAGTTCCAAACATGCATTAATGCTACATTGCCTGACTCCCATTCCTCTTTAACTGCATTTGTATCTTGAGTTAAGAAATCTGGATTACTAACTTCTGTTAATCTTTTCA
>CACLBK010000016.1 GCA_902605135.1 uncultured Alphaproteobacteria bacterium | reverse complement strand
GTTATTTGATTTATTTAAAATTTTTTCAGCCACCATTTTTCCACCCATAATACTCATAGCTAATCCATGCCCAGAGTAAGCATGAGCATAGTATAACTTTTGATTCATTAAAGTGCCAAAAATAGGTAATCTATTAATTGATATTGCCAAGGTACCTCCCCAGGAAAAATCAATTTTAAATTTTTTTAGTTCAGGAAAAACTTTATACATTCGTTTAGAGACAAAACTCTTTGCATCTTTTACAAAATGAGATGTAATTGTTTCAGGTCCTCCAAAAAGAAGTCTGTAGTCTTCTGAAAATCTATAATAATCAATCATGAATCTAGAATCTATTACGCCACAATTTCTTTTGATTAATTTACTTGCTAGATCTTTTCCGAGAGGTTCTGTTGCAATAATATAATTATTTATAGGCATATAATAATTTCTTTTTGATCCTAAAAGATTATCAAGATAACCATTGCAACCAATAATTACTTTCTTCGCTTTAATAATATTTTTTCCAGAATGAATTATAACTTCTTTTTGATTATCAACAATTTTATCAGCTGGAGAATTTTCATATATATTTATTCCATTTGCTAAACACTGTTCTGCTAAGCCATATGTCAGTTTTAAAGGGTTTAAATGATAAGAATCCTTTAAAAGCATTCCAGAAAAATATCTGTCACTATTAACTTCATTTCTTATTGAATTGTGGTCGAAGTATTCGTAGTTGTTATAACTATAATTTTTCTGCATGTGCTCAATTTCATCTTGAAAATATTTATAATCTTTTTTTGTGTTGCCTACATGGAGAACACCTTGTCTAAGCGCACAATCAATTTTGTATTTTTCAATTAAATTTACTACATTTGAAACAGCATCTAATCCAATTTTCCAAAAAAATTTTGCTTTTTCAATACCAAATTTTTTTTCTAAGTAGAATTGATCTTTTCTCATTCCAATTCCTAGTTGACCACCATTCCTACCAGAGGCACCAGATCCAACTTTATTTGCTTCCAAAATAGTTATTGATAAACCTTGATTAGATAAATTTAATGCTGAAGAAATACCTGTTAAACCACCTCCAATAATACATACATCAGTTGAAATATTCTCATTTAATGTAATTTGATTAGAAAAATTAGGTGCTGAAAATTTATAAAAACTTTCTTTTTCATTATCATGTTGATTAAAGGTTCTTTTTTTTGTAGTAAACATTAACTTATCTTTAATGGTTTAATAATAATTAGTAAACAAACAGTCTCAATATGATTGAAAAATTTCAAAATTGGTTTCACGAAAACTCTATTACAGAAGTTGAATGTTTAGTTCCAGATCTTGGAGGTATAGCAAGGGGAAAAATTTTACCAACAAATAAATTTTTAAAAGGACTGGAAGATGAAAGTCACAGATTGCCACAATCAACTTTTATTCAAACGATATCAGGAGATTATGCAACTGAGGACTCTGCTGGTGCTTTACCTAGAAGTGTTTACAATCCAACTGACATTGATGTAATTTTAAAACCAGATTTTGATACAATGAGAGTAGTGCCATGGTATGACGACCCTACTGCACAAATTATATGTGATGCAATAAATCTAAACGGAGATGATGTTATAAATTCTAGCAGGAATGCTCTAAAAAATATTCTTAAACTTTATAAAAAAGATAAATTAACTCCAATTGTTTCACCAGAGTTAGAATTTTATTTAGTGAAACCTAATGCTGACTCAGATTACCCCCTTGAAGTGCCAGTAGGTCAATCAGGTAGACAAGAAACGGGCAAGCAAGCCTTGGGTATAGATGCAGTGAACGAATTTGATCATCTTTTTGAGGATGTATATAATTATTGTGAAGCACAAAATATTGAAATTGATACTATTAATCATGAATCTGGCTCAGCTCAGATGGAAATAAATTTTCAGCATGGTGATCCTTTAGATCTAGCAGACCAGGTATTTTTATTTAAACGAACCCTAAGACAGTCGGCTTTGAAACATAAACTTCATGCAACATTTATGGCAAAACCTATGGAGAACCAACCTGGTAGTGCAATGCACATTCATCAATCGATATATAATGAAAAAAATAAAAATATTTTTTTTAATCAATCATCTAAAATTTCAAAAAAAATGAAAAACTATTTAGGTGGTTTAGAAAAATATACACCATTATTAATGCCAATATACGCTCCAAATATAAATTCATTTAGAAGGTTGTTTGCAACTTGGGGTGCTCCTAAAAATGTTAAATGGGGAATAGGTAATAGAAGTTGTGGTTTTAGAATTCCATCAATTGAAGAAAGGAATATACGTATTGAAAATAGAATTCCTGGATCTGATACAAATCCATATCTAGTTTTTGCAGCTAATTTAGCTTCAGGATATTTAGGAATGAAAAACAATTTAAAACCAAATCCAGAAACTAAAGATAGTGCATTTAAAGATAAAAATTCTAATCTACCTAAAAATATGGATGAATCATTAACTCTCTTTGAAAATGATGAAGATATAAAATCCATATTTAATGAAAAATTTGTAAGATCGATTGCTGCTATAAGAAGAGTTGAGTATCAAGCTTATTTATCAGTAATAAGTTCTTGGGAGCGAGAATATTTATTACTTAATGTTTAAATTTTTTATTAAAATAAAAATAAAATAAACCAATTATTATCAAAGCAAACATTAAAATTGCTGATAATGCGTTTACTTCAGGGCTCAATCCTAATCTGACTTTAGAAAAAACTACAATTGGCAATGTGTTTGCTCCAGGCCCAGTAGTAAAACTCGCAACTACTAGATCATCTAAAGAAATTGTAAAAGCTAATAACCAACCAGCAATAATAGAAGGTAAAATTATTGGTAAAGTTATCTGATACAACACCTTAGTATAATTGTAACCAAGATCCATAGCAGCTTCCTCAATATTTTTGTTAAAGTCAGTTAATCTTGCTTGAATAATAATTGCGACAAATGCAATACAAAAAGTAACGTGCGATATAAAAATAGTTAATTGTCCTCTAGATGATGGAAATCCAATTACATTATTTAAGCTTATAAAAAAAAGTAACATTGAAAGACCTAAAATTAATTCTGGTAAAACCAAAGGTGTTGATGAAAGAAAAATATAAAATGATTTAAAAGGAATTTTTCTTATTCTTACAAGTGAATATCCTATCATAACTCCTAAAATTGTAGCAAAAGTAGCAGACAAAGCTGCAATTTTAATACTAATAATAAATGCCTCAATTATTTGTTCATTATTAATTAATTCATTGTACCATCTTAAAGAAAATCCTTTCCAAACCATTACTCTCTTATTTTCGTTAAATGAGTAAAAAATTAAAACTAAAATTGGGAAATATAAAAAAAATAAACCTAAAAAAATAACTGTACTTTTGATTAAGCTAGATTTCATTTTTTTGACTCCAACGAGAATAAAGTATTTGGAAAATAACAATTGGTAAAACCAAAATAATAATTCCACTAAAAGCTAAAGCACTAGCACCTGGCCAATTTCTATTAATAAAGAATTCTTCCCATAATATTTTTCCATAATATAATCTATCACTGCCGCCTAACATTTCAGGTATAATAAATTCTCCAACAACAGGTATAAAAACTAATAAAGATCCAGCAATAATTCCTGGAATAGACAAAGGAAGTATAACTTTAAAAAAGGTTTTAAAACGATTTAGTCCTAAATCTTTTGATGCTTCAATTAAATTTAAATCAAATTTATTTAAGTAACCATAAAGTGGTAAAATCATCAAAGGTAAATAAGTGTATACAATTCCCATGATTACAGCATATTGATTGTATAATAATTGAAGTGGTTCTGATGTTATCCCTAGGTTAAGGAGTATAACGTTTAAAATTCCATTATTCTGTAAAATTATTTTCCATGCATATACTCTTAATAAAAATGATGACCAAAATGGAATAACTACTAAAACTAATAATATATTTCTTAATCTAATATTAGAAGTCGCAATATAAAAAGCTAATGGGAACCCAATAAGTAAACAAAAAAAAGTAGATATTAGAGCTAGAATTAAAGAGTTTATAAAAGATCCAATATAATAATAATCACTAAATATATATAAATAGTTTTCAAATGTAGTATTGATCTTAAATCCATTATCAAAAAGAAAAATATTTTGATAAGGAGGCATACCCCATTCTGATACCGAAATTGATATTTTAAAGATTATAGCTAATGGAATAAAAAAAAATAGAACAAGCCAAAAGTATGGACTAAAAACAAAATATTTTTCAAATAATTTATTTTTCAATTAATCCTCTAAAATTTTAATTGATTCACTTTCCCAACTACAAATGACTTTCTCTCCTTTTGGAAAATTATAATTTGAGTTAGAGTTAAAATTCTGATCTAAAACTGAAATTATCTTATTATTAATTTTAATTTCATAACGTGTAAAGCTTCCCAAATATGATTTTTCTAAAATTTCTCCACAAAAGGAATTAAATGAACTTGTTTTCAAATTATTTATTGATTGTATTTTTATTTTCTCTGGTCTCAGTAAAATATTAGTTTTTGTATTTTTAAATTCTTTGTTTAATTTAATATTTATACCTAAATCATCAGAATAAAAATTTTCATCTTTCTTATAAATTTCAATAATATTCGCAATTCCTATAAAATTGGCAGTATAAAGACTTTTAGGATTTTCATAAATCTCTTCAGGGCTGGAACATTCCAAAATAAGACCATTCTTCATAATTGCCATTCTATCAGACAAGGACATTGCCTCTTCCTGATCATGTGTGACGAAAACAAATGTAATTTTCAGTTTCTTTTGGAGTGTAATTAACTCTAATTGTGTTTTTGATCTTAGTTTTTTATCTAGTGCTGCAAGAGGTTCATCTAATAGTAATAACTTAGGTTTTTTTATTAGGCACCTTCCAAGAGCAACTCTTTGTTGCTCCCCACCTGAAAGTTGCTTAATTCTCCTATTAATTAAATGTTCAATAGATAAAAGCTCAGCAATTTCTCTTACTTTTATTTCTATTTCTTTTTGGCTATAATTTTCTTTTATTCCAAAAGATAAATTATTAAAAACATTTAAGTGAGGGAATAAAGCATAAGATTGAAACATGTAATTCAATGGTCTGTCAAAAGGTTCTAAATTTGTTATATCAACTCCATCTAGAATTACTCGTCCTGTATCTGGTTTCTCAAAGCCACCTAATATTCTTAACATGGTACTTTTTCCTGAACCAGAAGATCCTAGAAGCCCAAAAAATTCAGATTTTGAAATATTTAAATTAATATCTTCTAAAACTTTGTTTTCTCCAAAAGATTTAGAAATATTTTCAATTACTAAAAAATTTTTATCCATTTTAAATCAGCACTAATATTAATATATTAGTGCTGAAATTTAGTATATTTTTTAATTTGATTTAAATTTATTAAAATATTTAGTTGATAATTGTGCTTTTTTAGGTGAGTCAGCAGTATCAGCAAAAAGCATACTTAGAGTTGCTTCATCGGGATAAATAGCTGGATCTCCTAAAATTTCTGGGTCAACTAACTCATTAGCAGCTTTATTTGGGTTAGAATACCAAACATAGTTTGTAATTTCTGCAGCAACTTCAGGACGCAAAATATAATTTATAAACTTATGTGCATTCAAAACATTTTTTGCATCAGCTGGAATTGCCATCATATCAAACCAAATTACAGTTCCCTCTGATGGAATAGAATACCACACAGGCTCTATCTCTTCGTAAGCAGCAATAAACACATCACCTGACCATCCCATAGCTAAACAAATTTCACCGTTAGCTAGATCATCAATATATTGAGAAGAGTCAAAATACCTTATGAAAGGTCTAATTTCTTGCAACATAGAAAGTGCAGCCTTATAATCATTTTCATCTTCAGTGTTAGGATCTTTACCTACATATTTTAAAGCAATTTCCATTACTTCAGATGGTGCATCTAACATTGCTATTCCGCAATCTTCATATTTAGAGGCAATAGCTGGATCAAATAAAACGCTCCAACTCGTAACTTCATCTTCATCAACTTTATCAGTGTTATAACCAATTCCAGTTGTTCCATACATGTAGTTTATAGAATATTGACCTCCTGGATCATGGGCATCAATCTTTGTAAGAACTTCAGGATCTAAATTTCCTATGTTTGATAATTCTGATTTATTAAGTTTTTGAAAAACTCCAGCCTTAATTTGGTTTTCTAAAAAAGAGCCTGAAGGCACTACAATATCATAACCAGAACCACCAGCTAAAAGTTTAGCTTCAAGAACTTCATTCGAATCAAAAACATCATAAGTTACATCAATGCCAAATTCATTTTCGAAATTTTCAATTGTATCTTCAGCAATATAGTCAGACCAATTGTAAATAAATAATTCTTCTTTAGCCTGAGCTGAAAAAGAAATTAAAACTAATAGAGATATAAAATACTTAAGCATTATTCCCCTCCTAAATAAAAATTACATTAAATAAAATAAATTAAAAATCGAGAATTTTTTTATATAGATCAGGCCTTCTGTCTCTAAAGTTACCCCATAATTTTCTATATTCTCTTGATATTACCAAATCTAAAGTCGCAGTTATTATGCCTTCATCCTTATCATTCATCTGATTTATTACATTTCCAAGATGATCCAATATAAAAGAATTACCATAAAAAGTTAATTCAATATCAGCTTCGATCTCCTTACCTATTCTATTTGAAGTTATTATGGGGATTTGATTTGCCGCAGCATGTCCAACCATTGTGTTTATCCAATGATTTTTTGAATTTAATTCAGGCATGTGTGGTTCAGAACCAATTGCTGATGGATATAAAATTAAATCTGATCCCTTCAATGTTAATATTCTTGCACATTCAGGAAACCACTGATCCCAACAAATTGCACAGCCAACTTTTGCTTGAGGCGTGTCAAAAACCATAAAACCTGTATTACCTTTTTCAAAATAATACTTCTCATTGTAACCAGGTCCTTCAGGGATGTGAGATTTATTATAAACCTCGCTTATTTTACCTAAAGAATCAATCATAACTAAAGAATTAAAAAACTTATTTTCTTTCTTTTGAAAAAAACTAATTGGTAGTGAAATCTTTTTTTCTCTACAAATATTAGATAATTTTTCAAACATTGGATTAGAAGGAAAATCAATTGCAAGATCAAAAAATTTATCATTTTTTGTTGAACAAAAATAATAATCTTGAAATAATTCTTGAAGAAGTAAGATATCAACATTTTCATTGGAAGCTTTTTCAACTAAACTAATTGCTTTATTTAAATTAGCGTCAAAATCCCCCTTAAGAGCTTTAAATTGTGATGTTGCTACTTTTACTTTCATATTTTTGGGACATTCATTGTTATACAATGAATATTGCCTCCACCATAATTTATATTTTCTGTTTCCAACATCATAATTTCTCGATTTGGGAATAATTTTTCAAAAGTTAATTTTACCTCATTGTCTTCCTTAACATTAAATTTAGGTAGGATAATTTTATTTTTACTGAAATAGAAATTTATATATGAGCTAATAATATTCTTATTATCAAGCTTCTTTCTTGTAGGTAAAGGAACTTCAATTAAATTAAATTTTTGATTAGTATCTTTAAAAAATTTAATAAGATCAGCTTTGTTTTTTTCTAATATTTGAAAATTAGGATCTAATTTGTGAGTTGTTGCAATTAAATATTTATTTTCTCCAATAGGGCATAATAAATTATCTACGTGACCATCAGTATCATCTTCCATTAGTCCATTTTCAAATAAAAAAATATAATTTAAATCAAACAAGAGTTTTAATTCTTTAATAATATATTCTCTATTATGTTTTTGATTTCTATTTTTATTAAATATTACATTATTAGTACTAAATAAATTTTTTTTATCATCATAAGTTATTGCTCCTCCCTCAATGACTAAGTCAGAAATTTTTGTTGGAATATTTAAATAGTCTGAAATAAATTTTGATATTTTATTATCATTTAAATAATCTGGATACTTTCCATAACCATTAAATTCAAAACTAATTGATTTTAATTTTTTATCTTCGTTATAAAAAATTGGTGCAATATCTCGCATCCAAGAATCATCTAATTTACATTCTACAATATCTATATTTTTATTATCAGTTTTATTTTGAATCTCATTAATGTCTTCTTTATTTGAGAATACAATAACACGCTCAGTTTTTGCAATTTCATTAATTACATTTGCAACTTCATCTCTAGCCTTATTAATAATTTTACCATAAAGATCTTTATTACATGGCCAAGCAATAAGACAATATTGGTGCTCATACCATTCAGGAATTAGTTTCATAAAATTTAAAAATATGTATAATTATTTCATGTCTAAAGATGAAGTAAAATTCACTGAAATGAAACTTGGTGACAAAGAAGATTATGAACTTCTTGCTAATTTTGAAGATAAATTTATTGAAGGTACAGCTGATAGAATAGTAAGAGTGCTAGAAAGTTTAGACAATTCTTTAGGTGGCTATAAGGTATCTAGATTAGAACACTCTCTTCAAACTGCATCAAGGGCATTACGTGAGCAAGCTTCTGAAGAAATGGTAGTAGCCTCCTTATTGCATGATATAGGTGATGAAATTGCCCCCCTTAATCATTCTGAACTTGCAGCTGCAGTTTTAAAACCCTTTGTTTCTGAAAAAACAAGATGGATTGTAGAACAACACGGTTTATTTCAAGCCTACTACTATAATCATTATTATGGAAAAGATAAAAATCTAAGAGATAAATTCAAAGGTCACGAATTCTTTAAAGACACAATAGATTTTTGTGAAAGATGGGATCAAGCATCATTTGATCCAAATTATGATACAATTCCTTTAAAAGAATTTGTTCCAATGGTTCAGAGTATATTTAATAGAACGCCTTATAGAAACTTATAATTACTTCTTCAATTTTTGAGTTAAAGTAAGGATGCCTGGATCAAAATTATTTTTATTTATTTGAATAAATTTATCTATATCTTGTTGCTTTTTAAATTCTAATTCAGAAACTTTTCTAATATTTAAATCAACATACAGAGAACAAACCTCTGTTGTTGCTGCTCTATAACCTTCAAGCTTATGAGTCATTTCTAATTTATAAATTAATCTTTTTTTATCCCTATCAAGAAATAACAAATTAATATCAACTTCATCGCCCTCTTTCACTTCTTTGTCATAAGTTGTGTGTGACTCTACAGCAAAAGTAGTTTTCTTCTCTTTTTTAGCAGAAGTCTCACCCATATTAAATTTTTGTAAAAGAACTTCCCATCCAGCATCGAAAAGATGAATATAAAAAGCCAAATTCATATGACCATTGTAATCAGTCCATTCCTTTTTAACTTTTCCTGAATTTAAATATATCTTCATTGTTTTGCTTTATTAATTCAAAAAATATTGTAGTTTAAAATAATGAATAATGAAGTAATAATTTCATGTGCCGTAACTGGATCAGGAGATACAGCAGGTAAACATCCTGAATTACCCATAACACCAAAACAAATTGCTGATGCTTCAATTGAGGCCGCTAAAGCGGGTGCAGCAATAGCGCATGTACATGTAAGGGAACCTGATGGAAAGCCTTCTAGGAATTTAAATTATTATAAAGAAGTAGCAGACAGAATTCGTTCATCTGAAACTGATGTTGTTTTAAATTTTACAACAGGTATGGGTGGTGATTTTGAAGTAGGAACAGGTAAAGATCCCTTAAATCCAGTAGGAGCAAATACAGATATGATCGATGCATTAAGCAGGTTAGAACATGTTGAAGAGTTGTTACCTGAAATTTGTACTCTAGATTGCGGATCACTTAATTTTGGTGACTCAAACATGACATTTATTCATACACCGATACAACTAAGAACAGCAGCTAAAAAAATGCAGGAGCTAGGAGTGAAACCAGAAATGGAAGCTTTTGAAATGGGTCATTTATGGTTTGCCAACCAACTTTATAAAGAAGGTTTAATTGATGGCCCTCCTTTTTATCAAATATGCCTTGGTATTCCCTGGGGTTCACCAGCAACAACAAGTGCAATGAAAGCAATGGCTGAAATGGTACCTTCTAAAGGTATTTGGTCAGGATTTGGAATAGGAAGATCTCAAATGCCTATGGCTGCACAAGCAGTTATTTTGGGAGGAAATGTTCGAGTAGGATTGGAAGACAATCTTTATTTAAAAAAAGGAGTTTTTGCATCAAATGCACAGTTAGTTGAAAAGGCAAGATGTATTGTTGAAGATATGGGTGCATCTATTTTATCCCCACAACAGACAAGAGAGAAATTAAAACTAAAAAAACATTTTTAATTTGAAAAATATTTCTGTCATTGGAACTGGTGTAATTGGTACTGGCTGGATACTTAGATTTCTAGCAAATGATATAAAAGTCAAAGCATTTGATAAAAATTCTCAACAAATAAATTTTCTAAAAGAAGAAATAACAAGAACAAACTTAATCATAAAAAATTTATATAATACAAAGATAAATATCAAAAATTTGGAAATCGTAGACGATATTGAAGAGGCAGTGCAAAATGCAGATTTAATTCAAGAAAATGTACCCGAAAGATTAACTTTAAAAAAAGATGTTATAAAAAATATAAGTAAATATTCACCCTCAAATTCAATAATTGCTTCAAGTTCATCTGGCTTACTTCCATCAGATTTACAATTGAAATGTATTAATCCAAAAAGATTAATCATAGCTCATCCTTTTAATCCTGTATATATTCTCCCTTTGGTTGAAATTGTAAAAGGTAAAAAAACTTCAAATTTATATCTTAATAAAGCTAAAAAATTTTATCAAAAAATTAAAATGAAAACATTATTAGTAGAAAAAGAATTACCAGGCTTTTTGTCTGATAGATTACAAGAAGCTTTGTGGAGAGAAGGATTACATATTGTAAATGATGGATTTGCTTCAACAAAAGATTTAGATGATGCCATCACTTATGGACCAGGTATGAGGTGGGCTCTAATGGGAACTTTTTTGACATTTCACCTAGCTGGAGGAGAAATGGGTATGAAACATATGCTAGATCAGTTTGGACCAGCATTAAAACTTCCATGGACTAAACTCAAATCTCCTAAATTAACAAAGAAACTTAAAGAAAAAATCATCAAAGGAACAAAAAAACAATCGAAAAATCATTCTATAAAAGATTTAAGTAACATAAGAGATAATTTCTTAATAGATTTGCTAGAATTAAAGAAAAAATATAAATTATAATAATGACAATAATCTCAAAATATGTAACTTTAAAAAATTACATACCAATGGGTTTACCCAAAGAAAATGATTTTGAAATTAAATCTAAAACTTTAGAATTAGATGAAACAAATAATATTCATATTCTTAATTCATGGATATCTGTTGATCCGTATATGAGAGCAAGAATGACAGAACGTAAAAATTATAAACCACCCTTTTTACTAGGCGAAGAAATGGAAGGTTATGCAATTGGTTCAGTCCAAAAATCAAAAGATTTACAATTTAAAGAAGGAGATGTTGTTTTCAGTAATTTTGGAATGAGAGATAACTTCATTTGCAAAAGCAGTGATTTAAAAAAAATAAAAAATTCCAATCTTCCATTGCAAACTTATCTAGGACCTTTGGGAATGACAGGGCAAACTGCATATATTGGTCTTTTTAATCATGGAAAAATACAAGGGGGACAAAGTATTCTTGTATCTTCAGCAGGTGGAAGTGTTGGATCAACAGTTTGTCAAATTGCAAAAAATTTAGGATGTAAAGTATATGCTAGTACTGGATCAGATGAAAAAGTTGATTGGTTAAAAAATGAATTAAATGTTGATGTAGCATTTAATTATAAAAAAATTGATAACCTTGTTCTTCACTTAAAAGAAATTTGTCCTGAAGGATTTGACTTATACTTTGATAATGTTGGAGGTGATTTTTTAGAGTCTGCAATTTTTCGAATGAAAAATTTTGGAAGAATTATTATTTGTGGAAGAATATCTCAAATGAATTCAACTTCTACTCCTGCTGGACTAAAAAATATGGCTCATGTATTAGTAAAAAGATTAACAATAAAAGGTTTTTTAATTTTTGATCATGAAAATGATAAAGAGCCTTTTGAAACTGATATGCGAAATTGGCTTTTAGAAGGAAAAATAAAATTTAAAGAAACAATTTATGAAAATATAGAAAATGCTCCAAAAGCATTTATAGATCTGCTTAATGGTAAAAATTTAGGCAAGATGTTAGTTAAAATTTAACTAAATTGTAACGTACGGAGAAGTACCTCGATATTTAATATCTAATTTGAGTTCTTTATCTATTGGTGGAAAAGCTCTTTGCTGACATTCTACTCTCGGGCAAATTCTACAAGAAACTCCAATTGGCATTTGTAATTTTTTATTACTTAGATCAATTCCTTCAGAATAAATTAAATCTTTTGCGTATTTCATATCACAACCTAAACCAATCGAAACAAAGCTTTTAGGCATTCCATGTTTTTCAATTCCTTTCTCAAAAGCTCTTGCGATACAAAAATATACTCGTCCATCAGGCATTTTAGATATTTGAGGATGAATTTTTCCAGGATTTAAAAAAGCAGTATATACGTTCCATCTTGGACATGAGCCTCCATGCCTTGGTATATGAATACCAGATAAAGAAAATCGTTTTGACACATTTCCAGCAATATCTGTTTTTAAAAAATGAAATGGCACTCCTTCATTTCCAGGTCTTTGAAGATTTGTTAATCTATGTGTGACTTGTTCAAAACTACAAGCAAAATGATGCATCAAAATTTCCACATCATATTTATGTAATTTGGCGCTATTTAAAAAATCATTATAAGGCATCATAAAAGCTGCTGCATAATAATTTAGCAAAGATAGTTTAAGTAAAGGCTCTACTTCTGCTGATTCAACATTATTATCTTTTATAACTTTATTAATAACATCATTAGCCTCTAAATATGCTACTTGTGATGCTAAATGAAAATTTCTAGAAGTATAGGTTAACATTTCAGAAAGATAAAAAATCTTAGACTCCTCATCAAATCTTTTAACTATTTTTTCATCTTCATTTATAGTTACAATTTTAACTTCTATTCCATGTTTTTCCTTAAGATAAAGTGATAATTTAGATCCAGAACCAATATTAGGTCCGATTTCAAGACCTATTTCTTTTCTTAGATTTTCAGAACTAACTTCCAAATCATGAAAGTAATTTTTATTTTCTTGAAGAATATCTGAGACGATTTCTACTGGTAATCTCGTTGGTTTTTCTAATTGATTTGCATTCACATCCATTGTCTCAAGTCGATTTTGCATATCTTCTTTAAAACTTTTAAGAGAATCATTTATTGTCAGTAATGCCTTAGCTATATTTGGATTAGAACCTATAAAGTCACTAGTGTCGTGATTGGTTATTTTTAAATCATCAAAGATTTCATTACTTAAAACATCCATTACATCTGAAAGAAGTCGTTTATTAGATTCTGTTGAGAAGTCCTTAATTGATAAATCTAATTTTTCAGCAGCTTTAATTAATAAAGAAAGTGATATCTTTCTTTTTCCACTTTCAATTAAATTTAAATAACTGGGTGATATTCCAATAGTTTTGGATAATTCAGCTTGTGAAAATCCCCTGTTTATTCTTTGTTTTTTAAGCCTAGGGCCAAAATTTATGTCAGTTTCAATATTCATTTACAAAATTTACAAAAATAATTAATTTAAAGTAATTTTCTTTACATTAAAATAAAGAAAAAACCTAGTTTTTTTTAATTTTATTATGTATTTGTAAAAACTGTAAATATGAACAGTAAATTAACAGAAAATATTAATAATCAAAAAGACAGCTTAGATCAGAGCTCCATTGAGCAAAAGGTTCTTGAGGGATCTATTGACTCAAATTATGACCTAAATTTAGCTGATGGTATTGAAGCATACTACAGCGAAAGATATGGTTGGACTCTTAGAAGAAAAACTATCTAATTACATTAGATTTTAGTTCTCTAACAAACTCTAACTCTTTATTTCGTCGTACGCTTTTTCGGCAATCATTATAGTTGTTGCATTTAGATTAGCACTAACGATATCAGGCATAATTGAAGCATCAACAACTCTTAAATTTTTAATTCCATGAACCTTTAGACTTTGGTCTACAACTGAAGTTATGTCCTCACCCATTTTATTTGTACATGATGGGTGATAAGCCGATTCTGATGTATTTTTAATAATTTCATCTAACTCTGTTTGATTAGACACATTTTTTCCAGGCCTTATTTCTACCCCAACATATTCTTCTAATGATTTTTGAGATAAAATATTTTTTGCAATTTTAACTCCTTCTCTCATTTGTTTTAAATCATCTTTATGCTTAAGATAATTAAATTGTATTTTAGGATCATCCTTAAAATTATTTGTTTTAATTTTAACAAACCCTCTACTTTTTGGTCTATTTGGACAAACATGAAATTGAAAAGCTTCAAACTTAGAATTTTCCAAACCGTGATTAATAACTAGGTATGGAAAAAAATGAAATTGTAAATTTGGGTGATTATATGATTTGTCAGATTTGACAAACCCTCCTAACTCTAAATGAGAATGTGCTAACTTACCTTTTTTAAATAAAAACCATTTTGATCCTTCAATTGCTTGATAAAAATAATTTGTTGCTAACTTATGTAAAGTTTCATTTTTTTTGGATCTATACTGAATATACATCTCTAAATGATCTTGTAAATTTTCTCCAACTCCATTTAAATTATGAATAACTTCTATCCCTAATTTTTTAAGATGTTTTTCATTACCAATTCCTGATAGTTGAAGGATTTTAGGTGAATTAATAGAACCTGCACATAGTATAACTTCTTTATTAGCTATATATTTATAAGATTTATTGTGTTTGATTGTTTCAACACCAATTGCGGTTTTATTTTTAAAAAGAATTTTTTTTACATCAATATTATTTATTATTCTAAGATTTTTTCTACTTTGGATTGGTTCTAGATATGCTTTAGCAACACTTTGTCTTACACCTTTATTTATTGTTACATCAAAAGTTCCAAATCCTTCATTATTAATATTATTTGAGTCATTAAATATTTTATATCCAGCTTCTTTTGTAGCATCTAAAACTTTTTTGAATAATGGATATTTTTTATCTATTTTTGATTTATTTACTCTCAATGGCCCATTTTTCCCTCTATCATTACCATTTTGAGACCATGTCTCTAATTTTTTGAAATAGGGTAAAACTTTTTCATATGACCAATTTGTTAAACCCGTTGAAGACCATCTATCAAAATCCTCTTTATGACCTCTAGCAAATACCATCCCGTTATGTGATGAGCACCCCCCAATCATTTTACCTCTCGGGCAATATAAAGATCTGTTATTTAAGTATGGTTCAGGCTCTGTATAATATTTCCAATTATATTTTGGATCATGCATTGCATATAGAAGTGCGCTTGGCATATCAACTTTCCAAGTTTTACTCGACGGGCCAGCTTCTAATAAAATTACAGAATTCTTTGATTGTGAAGACAATCTGTTAGCTAAAACACAACCTGCTGACCCTGCACCAATGATGATGTAGTCAGCGTTGTTATTCACTAATTCATTCTTTCAGTATTTCCATCAACAGTCATTATTTGACCTGATACATTTTTTGATGCATCACTTAATAAAAATAAAGCCATTGAGGCAACATCTTCTTTTTCTACAAATATATTTAATGAAACCATTGACTCTAATTCTTTTCTTACTTTTTTATTTGAAGAATTAATTAATTTGGCCTTTGCATTTATGACTCTATCCATCCTATCACCATTAACAGAACCAGGACAAATAGCATTCACACGTATTTTAAATTTTCCTAATTCAACAGCTAATGTTTTGGTTAATCCAATTACTGCCCATTTACTTGATGCATATGGTGAACGTTGAGCAAAACCATGTAAACCAGCGGTTGATGATAAATTAATAATAGATCCATTTTTAGTTTTTTTTAAAAATGGAATTGCAAATTTCGTAAAATAAAAATGCGAACTTAAATTAGTTTTTATTGTGTTATCCCATTCATCAATAGAAATATTCTGAAGATACTTTGTGGGTCCTGCAATACCTATGTTATTTATTAATCCATCTATTTTTTTTAAGTTAGTTAGAGAATTAAAATATTCTTTTATATCTTTAGGATTTGTACAATCTAAGTGTTGGGCAAATATTTTATTATTATATTTTTTATTTGAATTTATTTTATCGATTTTTGATTTATTTATATCAGATAAATATACTTTACCACCTGAACTGATTATTTTATTAGCTATAGCAAAACCTAAACCATCTGCACCAGCAGAAATTACATATTTTTTTTTACTCAGATTGATTTTCATTTATTGAATATTATCTATCTCTTTTTTAGAAATATATCCAATAGTTTTGCCTCTATTGTCAGTAACTACTATTGTTAAATTCTCTGAAAGAATTTTATTTTTAAAATTTTTTAGTTTTATATTTTGATTTACTTTAAAAATAGAACCTAATGTTAAACTATCTTTATTAAAATAATTCTCACTGATCATTATATTTTGAGCTTCAAGATTATCTATTCTATTTTCTTTGCTAGGAAAAAAATTAGATAAAAATTTCAAAATATTCATTATTTAAAATATAAATTGACTATGAAGATCTTTTATTCAAGAGACTAGTTAACCAATCAGGATCCATTTCTGGGACTGAAGACAATAGTAGTTCTGTATATTCAGGATGTGGTGGATTTAAAATTTTACTTTTTAAACCCTGCTCTACTACTTCACCTTGATACATAACTACTATTTCATCTGAAATAGCTTTTACAGTTGCTATATCATGGGTTATAAAAATATAAGTTACACCAAGATCTTTTTGTAATTTTTGGAGTAATTTTAATATTCCTTCTTGAACTATTTGATCTAGTGCTGATGTCACTTCATCACAAATAATTAAATCTGGGTTTGCTGCTAAAGCTCTTGCAATACAAATTCTCTGCTTTTGACCTCCCGATAATTCTGATGGCAATCTATCTAAAAAAGTTTCATCTAACTCGATCATTTTTAATAATTCAATTACTTTTGATTCTCTTTCTTTGCCTTTTATGCCTTGATAAAATTCTATTGGCCTTCCAATTATTTCATCAACAGTTTGACGGGGATTCATTGCAGTATCTGGCATTTGAAAAATTATTTGAATTTTTCTTAATTCTTCTTTTGATCTTTGTTCAAGTTTTGGAGACAATTTTTTTCCATCAAATATTATTTCCCCACTTGATTGAGGTAGCAATCCTGTAATTACTCTTGCTGTAGTCGATTTCCCAGAACCACTCTCCCCAACTATGGCTACTGTTTTACCCTTTGGAATATCTATAGAAACATCGTACAGAACCTTTGATGAGCCATATGCTGCATCAATATTTTTTATTGATAAAATATAGTCTTGATTCGTTTCTTCGGGTTTAATAAGTGATCTAACAGACCATAGAGATTTTGTGTATTCTTCTTTTGGATTAGATAGCATATCTCTTGTTTCAGCTTCTTCAACTTCTTCACCGTATCTTAAAACTTTTATTCTATCAGCCATTTGTGCAACAACTGCTAAATCATGGGTGATATAAATTGCTGCTGTATTAAATTTATCTACTATAGATCTCATAGCGGATAATACTTCAACTTGAGTAGTTACGTCTAAGGCGGTTGTAGGTTCATCAAATATTATTAGCTCTGGTCTTGGTGACATAGCCATTGCAGTCATTATTCTTTGAAGTTGACCTCCAGATACTTGGTGTGGGTACCTATCTCCTATATTTTCTGCATCAGGAAGTTGTAGTGATTCATAAAGTTGAACAGCATCTTTTTTGAGTACATCAGTTGGATTTATTTTTAATCTATTTGAGGCACTTATTGTTTGATCCATTAATCTATGAGCGGGATTAAAAGATGCAGCTGCTGATTGGGCAACATAAGAAATTTTAGTGCCCCAAATTTTTCTCTTCTCAAATTCAGTTAATTTTGCAAGGTCTATTCCATTAAAGTTAACCTCTCCATTTATAATCTTACAACCTGGTTGAGTATAGCCCATAGCAGCTTTACCCATAGTTGATTTACCAGCACCACTCTCCCCTATTAATCCTAGTATTTCGCCTCTGTATAAAGTCAAATCTACACCCTTTAAAATTTTATGCCATCTCTCATCTGAAAATCCATCAATATGGATATTTTTCATTTCAAGTAGAAGTTCTTTTGATTTATTTGACGTCATCTTTTAATCCACTAGTAATATATAGATACCAATCAACAACAAAATTGATTGATACACAAAGTAAAGCAATTGCAAAAGCTGGAATTAATGGTGTTAAGCCTGCTGTTAAATCGTATTGAGCGTATTGAATAAGTATTGCATTTTCTCTTACCATTGATGCCCAATCCGCAGAAGGAGGTTGAATACCTATTCCTAAAAAACTCAGACTAGATATTGTAAAAATTATAAATATAAATCTCAATCCAAATTCAATAATTAAAGGTGATGATATATTAGGAAGAATTTCTTTAAAGATTATATATGGTAAATTTTCACCTCTTAATCTTGCTACTTCTACATATTCTAAAACAACTTGACCTACAGCAACTGATCTCGAAATTCTAAAAAATCTCGTAGATTCTAAAATTCCTAAAATAACAATCAAATTAAAATTTGTTGGTCCAAAAACTGATAAAAGTATAAAAGTAAAAATCATTACAGGTATAGCCATTAAAGTATCTACTATTCTGCTTAACAACTGATCTAAATACTTTCTATCAAGAGCTGCGATAATTCCTAAAACTGTTCCTATCCCTAGAGCAATAAATGTAGCCAACAAACAAATACCAATTGTATTTCTCGCAGCATAAATTATTCGGGAAAAAATATCTCTTCCAATCTGATCAGTTCCAAAAATATGCCCATCACCCCAAGGAGCATAAGCAACAGGAAATATTTCCGCTTCTCCATGTGGTGCAATTAAAGGAGCAAATATAGCAGCAAAAAAATAAACAAATAAAACAGCCATTCCAAACCATGCAGAAATTGGAGCTTTTGATAATGCTATTTTTAATCTTTCAACTCTAGTTCTTCTTTTTATTAAATTTGCAACTTCACTTTTTGCAGAATAAGATAAATTTTCACTCATTTTGGATATAACAACCTTGGATTAGAAATAATACCAATCAAGTCAGCAATTAAATTTAATATTACATATGTTGATGCAAAAATTAACGCACAAGCTTGTACGACAGGAAGATCTCGATTGTAAACCGAGCCAACCATCAGTCTGCCAATACCTTGATAATTAAAAACATATTCAACAACAACTGAACCAATCAACATATAAGCTAAGTTTATTGCAATTACTTGAGAAATAGGGGCCCATGCATTTGGAAGTGCGTGCTTAACAATTACTTCGTATCTTGAAGAACCTGATAATTTTGCCATTTCAATATATTCACTTGATAAAATATTTATTATAGCTGACCTTGTCATTCTCATCATGTGACCCATTGTAATTAATGTTAATGTGAAAACTGGAAGTGCCGTCCTGTAAAATCTTTCAACTAAAGTTGTGTCCTCATCGACAGTAGCAATTGTTGGAAAAACTGGGAATAGAGTCGCTAATAAAAGAATAAATATATAAGCAGTAAAAAATTCTGGTGATGATACAGTTACTAAGCTAACTCCAGTTGCAGACCTATCATAATAAGAGTTTCTGTATAATGCTGCTGAGATACCTAAGATTAATGATAGAGGAATAGCCAACATGGCGGCAACTCCTGTTAGAAATAAAGTATTCTTTAGCCTTGGAATAATTAATCCAACAACTTCTCTAGATCTATCACCTTGATCACCTTGTACTTTAGATCTTCCAGAAAAAGAACTTCCAAAATCTCCTTGAAAAACATTTCCTAGCCAATCAAAGTATCTTGTCACAGGAGGTTTATCCAAACCTAATTCTGCTCTTAGAGCTTTAACTGCAGATTTTGTTGCACTTTGGCCTAATATTTCTGTGGCAAAATCTCCTGGCAGAAAAGAGAATGTACTAAATATTATTACTGAAAATGCAAAAACAGTTACGAGACCAAGAGTAAGTCTTAACAAAATTGTTCTAAATATTGGATGAATCCTAGTAATGTTACCCTCCTTAAAGATACAATTTTAATTCTTAAAGTTGTGTCAAAATTGGCTCAACATACAAGCTAAAATTAATAATTAATTAATAATTTATACGTTGAATTAAAACGTTATATATGTTTTTATATATTAACTTAAGTTTGTTTTTTGTTAAATTTCTAGAAATTATGAACAAAAATCTTAGGTTTTTGTTCAATTATAAGGGAGGACAAATGAAAAATAAGAAAATAGACAAATACATTGAAGAACAGTCTTCAAAGCTTACAAAAGGGCTTATTGATAGAAGACAGTTCATGATGTCTGTCCTTGCTACTGGGGTTACGCTTCCAATTGCATTATCTTTAGCAGATAAAGCAGTTGCAGCTACACCAAAAAAAGGTGGACATTTAAGATGGGGTAATAGTGCAGCAGATGCAACTGATACTCTTGATCCAGCAACTTATCAGAGCTCGTTTATGCAAGCTACTGCTTGGTCATATCAAAACTGTCTAACAGTTGTTGATTCAGATCATACAATTGTTGGAGAGCTAGCTGAGTCAATTGAATCAGATGATGCTCAAACTTGGGTGTATAATCTTCGAAAAGGAGTTGAATTCCATAATGGTAAATCAATGACTGCAGAAGATGTTGTACTCAATTACCAGTATCATATGAATCCAGATACCGCTTCAGCAGCAGGTGGATTGTTATCTCAAATTGATACAATTTCAGCTGATGGAA
Source organism: uncultured Alphaproteobacteria bacterium (assembly GCA_902605135.1). Classification (GTDB taxonomy): domain Bacteria; phylum Pseudomonadota; class Alphaproteobacteria; order HIMB59; genus CACPNW01. The sequence goes on along the minus strand of CACLBK010000016.1, from coordinate 5,796 downwards.
ATGACAGAGTTATTTTTAAGCTAAAAGGAGCTAATGCCGATTGGCCTGCAATAACCACTGACTATCACATTATGATTAAACCAACAAAAGATGGAGTTGTTGACGCTCAATCTACGATTGGAACTGGTCCATACATTATGGATGAATTCAATCCAGGTGTTGGTGCAAAATTTGGAAAAAGAAATCCAAATTATTTTAAAGGTGATAGTGTTGCACATTTTGATTCAGTTGAAGTAATTGGAATTAATGATCCTGCAACAAGACAAGCAGCTTTATTAAATGGTGAAATTGATTGGATGAACGGTGTTGATCTAAGAACTGCAAATCTATTAACTAGAAATCCTAGTGTAGAAATCACAGCAGCTTCAGGTTACGCTCACTATACAGCACCAATGAGATTAAACGTTCCACCTTTTGATAACTTTGATGTTCGTATGGCATTGAAGTTTGCAATTAAAAGGCAGGAAATTGTTGATAAGATCATGCTTGGATATGGTACTGTTGGTAATGATCATCCGATCTCTACCGCTCACCCATATCACAATGGTGCTTTAGAGCAACGAGAGTTCGATGCTGATAAAGCTTCTTATCACTGGAAAAAATCTGGTGTAAGTGGACCAATTGAAATTAGTACTTCTGAGGTTCCTTATGCAGGATGTACAGATGCAACTAACTTGATAGCGGCATCTGCTCAAGAATGTGGTATCGATCTTCGAGTTAAAAAAGAACCTGAAGATGGTTACTGGAGTAACGTTTGGAATACCAAAGGTTTCAGTATGAGTTCTTGGGGTGGAAGACCTACAGAAGATATGATGTGGTCTGCTGCATTTACTGATGACACTGAGTGGAATGAAGCCGCTTGGGGTAATTTAGTTCAAACTGATTCAACTGTTCGCTTTAACGAACTAGTTAGATCAGCTAGATCTGAGCTAGATGCAGAAAAAAGAAAGTCAATGTACTGGGAAGCACAAGCTCTTTGTAACTACGATGGTGGTGCAATTGTTTATGCATTTAACCAATATGTTGGTGCAGGTTCTAAAAAACTTGGCCACGGTGAAGATGTTGCTGGTAACTGGGAAAGTGACGGTAACAAATTATCTGAACGTTGGTGGTTTGCATAAAAATATAAATTTATTCAATGGCGCATCTTTGAATGCGCCATTGAAAATTACTGTCTCTTAAATTGTTTCATAAAAATAAAAAATATATCCTTGATGGAGGTTCTGGACAAACCCTTCTTGAAATGGGATTAAAAACCAGTGGAGATCTTTGGTCTGCCCAAGCACTTTTAGATAAAAATTATCATTCTATGGTTTTAGAAATGCACAAAAATTTTATAAAAGCTGGTTCCGAAATAATTGTTACAGCAAATTTCAGTGCTAGAAGAAGACTTTTGGGGAAATATAATTTAAATGACTCATTAGATTATGCCATAAAATCTGCAGGGCAAATTGCAAGAAAATCTGCAGATGAATTTGATAAAAAAATTATAGTTGCTGGTTCGTTACCAAATCAAAGTAATACTTATTCACCTTTACAATTAGAAACTGATCAGATTATGCATCAAGATTTTTATAATGTTGCTAAAAATCTTAACGAATATGTTGATATTTTTTATTTAGACGTTTTGAGTTCAATTAAAGAAATACAAATTGCTCTTGAAGCAATTAAAAGTTTTAATAAAAAAGCTCTTATAGGCGTTCATTTACGCTATGATGCTAAACTTCCATCGGGTGAAACGCTAAATCAATTATTTGAAATAATTAATCAATACGATTGTTGTGGTATAGTTTCTGCCTGTGTATCACCTGAAATTGTAGAAAAAAGTTTTCCATTTTTGGAGAAACAAAAACTTCCATTTGGATACAAAATGAATTTATTTAAAAAGTTACCTACAAGTCATGAAGATAATTTTGAACCAGATGGGTTTGAAGGCCAAGCTGAATACCTTAACCCTATAGAATTACTTGGAACAAGAAAAGAAGAATATACAATTGATAAATATAAAAATTTTGTTTCTTCTACTTTTAAAAGAGGAGCTACATTAATTGGTGGATGTTGTGAGGTTAAACCACGACATATTGAAGCTATAAAAGACTTATTTTAAAATTTTATTTTATATATTTTATGTTAATCAGACTTTATTTTTATGGATAATTTAATAAATAATTTTAGATTTGTTGTTAAACCAGTAATTAAAGAAAATGGTAGATCTCTCGATTTGGCGAGACCAATGAAAATTCATCCATTAACTTACCAAGAAATTCCTTTAAACCCTGAATATACCAATTATGCTGATGGAAGATTTACACTCGAAAAATTATCTCATGCCACAGCTGATGAAATGTATTGGAAAGCAAGACAAGAAATAATTTTGAGACATACAGGTGAACATCCATATGAAATTTCTGGTCCAGATGCTAAAAAATTATTACAACAAATCTTCCCTAGAGATATTTCAAAAGTTAAAACTGGAAGATGCTCATATCAATTTGCATGTTATCATGATGGTGGAATGATTTCTGACGGATTATTATTAAAATTGAATGAAAATAAATTTTGGTTTGCGCAAGGTGATGGACATTTATACAGCTGGTATAAAGCTCATTCAAAAAATTTAGATGTTCAAATAACTGATCCTGATGTTTGGGTGAGTCAGATACAAGGCCCCAAATCTTTAAAACTATTAAATGCATTAGTTGATTATCCAATAAAAGAAAAATTTAATTATTTTGATTGGATTGAAACTTCAATAGCTTCAGAAAAAGTAATAGTTAGCAGAACAGGTTTTACAAATGAATTAGGCTGGGAACTTTATTTAAGACCAAATAATAATGCAAAAAAAATAGGAGATTTAATTTTAAGTAAGGGTAAGGAAATGGGAATGATTTTAACCGCTTCCCCTGGATTTAGATGTAGGAGAATTGAAGCAGGTCTTTTATCTGCAGGAAGAGATTTTACAAATGACAGAACTCCATTTTCTGTTGGGCTTGGAAAGTTTATTGATTTTACTAAAGGAGATTTTATTGGAAGAGAATTTTTACTTAATTCAAACAAAGACTGCTTGACTTGGGGAATGAGAGTTGAAAATAGCTTTGCACTAGTTGATTCTGAAATTTTAATTGATAATAAAAAAGTTGGAATAGTCACTTCAAGCACATGGTCACCATTCCAAGTTTGTGGTGTTGCTATAGTTCACATGGATGATAAAGAATATGGTCCTGGCACAATAGTAGATATCAATTGTGATGATGGTAATATACATAAAGGAGAAATTTGCACATTACCGATGTATGACGAGAAAGGTGAAATACAAAGAGGTATAAAACAAGATATTCCATCTTCTCCAATACCTTGGAAGGGTGTGTCAAAAAACTAATATATTTTGTAATAGAATTATAAAATATATTAGATTACAAATATTAACATGAATGACTTTATTAAACCTAGTACTAAAATTCATACAATTGATGATGCAATAAAATTATCTAAAAGACGATTACCTAAATTAGTCTTTGATTTTATTGATGGAGCGTCTGGAGATGATAAACTTGCTGATATTAATAGTGCAGCTTTAGATCAAATTAGATTAGAGCCAAAGGTTTTTAGAAATGTTGAGAATAGAAAATTAAATAAAAAAATATTTGATTTAAATTTTGACTATCCCTTTGGATTTGCTCCAATGGGAATGACAAATCTTTCATGGCCTGAAGCAGATAAAATGATAGCTAAAGAAAGTGCTTATAATAATATTCCAACCTGTGTTTCAATGGCTTCCAGTACTACACTTGAAGATATGTTTACTTTCTCAGAAGGTCGTTCATGGATGCAAATATATATTTTTCAAAGTGAAGAATTTATTATGGAATTATTAAAAAGAGCTGAAAATATTGGATACAAAGTTTTAATTCTTACTGTTGATGTGCCTATTCTTTCAAGAAGAGCCAGAGATGACAGAAATGGTTTTGGCTATCCATTTAAAATAGGTCCAAAACAATTTTTAGATTTTGCACTACATCCAAAATGGAGTTTAACGACTTTATTTAAAGGAGCTCCACAACCAATGAATTATGTTACCTCTAAAAGTGGTGATCAAATTTTTAGAAGAAAAGAAAGTAGAGGAACAACTGATTGGAATACATTAAAGCGGATTAGAGATGCATGGAAGGGAAAATTAATAATTAAAGGGGTAATGAATTCTGAAGATGCTTTAAAGATTAGAGAAGCTGGTGCTGATGCAATTCAGGTATCTAATCATGGTGGAAGGCAATTAGATAGTGCGACCGCTTCAATTAATGCCTTGCCATTAATTCGAAAAGCTTTGGGAAATAATTTTCCTATACTTTTTGATAGCGGGATTAGGAGTGGTAGTGATATTTTACGTGCATTAGCTCTGGGAGCTAACTTTGTTATGTTTGGCAGACCTTTAATGTACGCTATTGGTGCGGATGGTGCCAGAGGTCTTAGAAGAATTATCAACTTAATTAAAGAGGAGTTAAGTACAAATCTTGGTTTAGTAGGATTAACCGATATAAATGAAGTTGATAAAAAAATTATAGCAGAGAAAATTTTTAAGGATATAAAGTATTAAGATGGGAGTTAAAAAGATTAGAGGCGGAGCATTAGTTGCAAGAGCTCTTAAGGACAAAGGTATTAATAATGTTTTTACACTTTCTGGTGGTTTTTGTAATCCAGCACTTGAAGGATTTATGGAGTGTCAAATTAATGTAATTAATTGTCCTCATGAACAAATTGCTGGTCATTTAGCTGATGGTCATACAAGAATTACAAGAAAACCATCTGTTTGTATTGTTGGGCCTGAAGGTTTTGCAAATGCAGTACCCTCAATGATGGAAGCTTGGGGTGAAAGATCACCTGTTATTTTTATAACTGGATCAAGTAGCTTAAAAAGACAAGGAGCAGGAGGTTTTAAAGAAATAGATGATGTGTCTATTGCAGCACCTTTAACAAAATATAGTGCCAGTATAACGGATGGAAATAGAATAAGGGAGTTCGTAGATAAAGCATATAGAATTGCAACAAATGGCTATCCAGGGGCAGTACATTTAAGTGTGCCAGTAGATATAATGTTTTCATCATTTGCAGATGATGCAGGTTTAGAAGAAAGACCATTTACTCATCAAAAAAAACCTTTAGCCAAAGCTTGGCCCGATCCTGAGAGCTTAAATGAAATTTTTGAACTAGTAATTAATTCTCAAAAAACAGTTTTTATAGGAGGACATGGAGTTTGGTGGTCTAATGCAGAAAAAAAATTAGAGCAAGCTGGGTTTGAATTAAATATTCCAATATTTAATATACCATACCATCAAAAGCTTTTAGGCGAAGAGGTAGATACATACATGGGTCTTGCAGATATTCATCAATTCCCTCCATCAAAGATGGCTCTCAATGAATCAGATTTGGTTCTTATGATTGGTGCACGTCTTGATAATCAAATGAATTTTGGTAATCCCCCACTTTTTCCAAAAAGCACTAAACTTGTTTGTATCAATGGATCACATGAAGAAATAGAATTAAATAGAGCAGCAGATATTAATTTACTTTGTGATCCTGAAGTCTTTTTGGATAAACTCATAGAATTAAAAAAAAACAGTAAATGGAAATTAAACAATGAATGGTTTGATAAGAATAAAAAAGAGAAAAAAAATTGGATCGATAAAACATTAGATGACTTAAATAAAGAAACTGAAGAAACTAAAAAAAATGGTGGGAAAATTCATCCTCTCCAATTAGCTTTAGATGTTCAAGAAGTATTAACTGAAAATGATTGGTTAG
>CACLBK010000015.1 GCA_902605135.1 uncultured Alphaproteobacteria bacterium | reverse complement strand
TATCTCAAATAATTTATCATTAACAAATATTGAAAATTCGGGGTTATATTCTAATTTGATTAATGAATGCATTGCAAGATTAACACCACATAAAGAGTTCAATCTTAATCTCTTACCTGTTCTTGGTTCTTTAAAGCTTATTAAATGTAGAGGTTTTTTAAATATTTTTGCAAAACTTGTTATAAATTTTGCATCAGTAAAAGTTGTTTGTGCAATTATAAATTTAGTACAATTTTGTTTTTTAAAATAATTAATAGCTCTTTTACCTGCTTCGTCATTCGTTATTAATTCATTAAATTGTGTATATTTAATATCTAAAATATTTATAAATTTTTCAAATTTATTTTTTTTATCTAAAGCATAATTTATATCAAATGTATCTCTTGCTAATGCCAAATAACCAATCATAGAATTTTTGATATGTTTATAATATTTTTTTATAAATTTTTATTAATTAATTACAAAATTTGTCATATTTTCTAGGATTTTATTGCTTGTATATAATTATTTAATATGTTTTAGTCTCAAAAAAATTGGAGGAAAAATGATGAACGTTAAGTTTATTTTTAAAGCACTATCTGTAGCTTTAGTTTCACTTTCATTAACTTTGATTTCTGCAGTTTCTTTTGCTGCCACAGATGTACGTATTATGTGGTATGGTGATGGAGACAAAGAAAATGTGCCCATAGCAGCACAAATTGATGAGTTTAATGCAGCTAATTCAGATATAAATGTAATTTTAGATATTGTACCATACGATGCAATAATGAATACCTTACCTATTCAGCTAGCAGCTGGAGAAGGTCCTGATATTGCTCGTGTTACAGATCTTGGTGGATTAAACAAATATTATGCTGATATTACGCCTTATGTAGCTGATCCAAGTTACTATGAAAAAAGTTTTGGACCTTTTTTAAATTGGTATCGTAAGTCTGGAGATACAACTTCGATTCATGGGTTTCATTCCACGATGACTGTAACTGGTCCTTATGTAAATAAAACTTTATTTGAACAAGCTGGCGTAGATCTATTAGGTCCTGGTGCAACTTGGGAAGAATGGGCAGCAGCTTCAATTGAAGTAGCAGAAAAAACCGGTACTCCTATTCCAATGGCTTGGGATAGATCAGGTCACCGTGTATCAGGCCCTGCGATTTCTATGGGTGCAAAATATTTTGACTCAAATGGTGATCCAAAATTAGTTGACGATGGATTAAAAGCTATGACTCAAATGCTTTATGATTGGCACCAAGCAGGTACTATGTCTAAAGATCTTTGGGGGTCAGTTGCAGGATCAAAATATCATGCTCCAAACGATTGGTGGAATGCTGCTGAAGTAGTTTTCATGATGAGTGGTTCATGGCAAATTGGAAGATTCGCTAACGAAGTTGGTGATGATTTTGATTGGTGGGCTGTACCAGCTCCATGTGGCCCAGCTGCATGTACTGGAATGCCAGGAGGAAACGCACTATTAGCATTCAATGCTAATCCTGCTGTTGGAAAAGTAATGGATTTCCTTTCTAGTAAAGAACAACTAAGTAGCTTTATTGGTCAAGTTCTTGCTATTCCAGGACACTTAGACCTACAAGTTGATTATCAAACTGATGATCCAAATGCAAAACACGCATTAAATACATTTGCTGGTGCAGTGCCGACTATTGATCAAGTTGCTTTTGATCTTCAGGCACACGTTGACAACCGTATTATGTTTAACGCAATTATCTCAAGATTAGGACAAGCTATTGTTGGTGAAATGACAATGGAAGAAGCTTGGGATCGTATGGATGAAGATGTTGAAAAACAACTTAAAGAAAAATACGGCGGATAATTACATCCAGAATTAAAAAAATATAAAGCTGCTCATTTAGAGCAGCTTTTCTTTGAAATACGTTGATGGAAAATATTAGAAACCAAATAAAAATTTTTTTCCTTAGAATTTTAAATATTCCTTTTGCATTTTTAATGCATGCTATTGATTTAATAATGTGGCCAATTCAAAAAATTGTAGGGGTAAGGAATATGCCTTATATTTTTTTGCTTCCAAATTTAATTTTTTTTGGATTATTTGTAATAGTACCTCTTATTGCTAATTTCTTTTTTTCACTTTCATCTGGTGATGAATTATTATTTGCTGAAAGAGAACTTCCTACTACAAAACAATACGATCAGTTATTTGATTGTGAGAGTTACTTAAATCCAAATACATGTACGGAAGATTTTTTTTGGAGAGGAGTTTATAACACATTATTTTTTGTTGTTTTTCAAGTTGGCTTAATGATCTTCTTCTCTGTCTTGACGGCTGTAATCTTAAATAAGAAAATTATTGGTAGAGGTTTTTTTAGATCAGTATTTTTCTTCCCTGTTTTGTTATCGCCAGTTGTTGTAGGTTTGATTTGGCAGTGGATACTCCTAAAGAATGGCGCTTTTAATGCAATAATAGAATCCTATGGAGGAGACAAAGTATCATTTTTAACTGATCCATCTTGGGCTATGGCATCAGTAATATTTGTATCTATTTGGGCTCACATGGGTTTTTATACCTTGATTGTTCTAGCAGGACTTCAGGCAATACCTCCAAATCTATATGAAGCAGCGGAAATGGATGGGACTAGCAGAGAGAGAATTTTCTTTAGAATTACCCTACCTCTTTTAATGCCAAATTTATTGGTTGTATTTATTCTAGCTTCAATAAAAGGTGTTCAAACCTTTGATGAAATATATGTTTTGACTGGAGGAGGACCTGGAACATCTACATCATTAATTGTTCAATATATTTTTACTACAGGATTTGCTTCATCTGGATCTGTTCAAAATTTTGGTCTTGCAGCAGCTGCATCTATGGTTCTTGGTGTTGTACTTTTATTTTTAACACTTATGCAATTATATTTTAGTCGTAATAAAGAAAGTAAACATCAGGAAATTTGACATGTCTGAAACAGCTTCAAGAATAATGAAAATTGTAACAAAAAAAAGATATAAAAATAAATATCATTGGACAGATTATTTTTCTTATTTTTATTTATTTTTAGGAGTTCTTTTAATGTTTGGTCCTGTTGTTTGGTTGGGTTTATCTTCACTTAAAACATTAGCAGGGATTCAAGAATATCCACCAACAATACTACCTCTTTCACAAATTCAAGTTAATGTTGAAGGATATGATAAACCTCTGCCAATTTTTAATGTGACTCAAGAAGATGGATCAGTAAAACAGCTAGCACAAATAAAAAGAATTGGAATTAATGCTAAAATGGTTGATCCTTTAAACCCAGGAGAAACAGTAAAAGTGCCAATTGATAAAAGAGAAAAAATTAGAGAATTTAAAATTCAGTGGGAGAATTATGTTGATCCTTTAAGGAAATATGATTTTTTACTTTATTTCAAAAACTCAACCTTCATCACAGTTGTTGCAACAATAATAACGTTGATAATAAATTCAATGGCAGCTTACGCACTTTCTATTTATGAATTTAGAGGTAAAAATTTTGCCCTTGTTTTCGTAATAGGCACATTGCTAATTCCATTAACTATAATCTTAGTTCCTGTATTTTATGTAGTTGCTAATTTTGGAATGATTAATTCATTATGGGGTGTAATTCTTCCAGGTGCAGCAACACCAACAGGAGTTTTTTTACTTCGTCAATATATGCTTACATTACCTAGAGAACTCATAGAAGCAGCAAGAATGGATCACGCAAGTGAATGGGCAATTTATTGGCGAGTTGTGCTACCATTATCTATACCGGCTATTGCCGTTTTAGCGATTTTTTCCATAATGTGGCGATGGAATGATTTCTTGTGGCCTTTAATAGTTTTATCAAAGAGTGAGGTTTATACATTACAAATTGGACTAAATGCATTTCATGGAGAGCTTACGAGTCAGTGGAACTATGTATTATCAATGACCATGGTAACTTTATTACCTATAGCAATAATATTTGCCTACTTACAAAAATTTATAACAACAGGAATAGCAAGTACAGGTATGAAGTAATGAAAAATAAACCTTTAATATTTTTTGATCCTTATCCAAGAAATGAAGAAATGGTTTTTACTGATGATGTTAAGTCTGAATTAAATAAAATATCCAATTTAGTGTATCACTTTGGTAGTCGAGCTCCAGATGAACTTGTAGAAAAAAATATCGAAGAAATAGAAATATTAGTTGGGCAGACTGACATGCCAAAAGAACGCTTAGATAAATCAAAAAAAATAAAAGCCATTATAAATGTTAAAGCAAATTGGGAACCTAATATTGATTATCACGAAGCCCATAGAAGAGGTATTTATGTTTTATCAGCTGCACCTGCAATGGCCCCTGCTGTTGCTGAAGCTTGTTTAGGTTACGCAATTTCACTATCTAGAAATATTTTGGGAGTTTATAAAAAATTTATAAATTCTGAAGAACAATATGGAATTAAAGAAAATAAATTTGCTTACACACTTTTTAATTCAAATGTAGGATTAGTTGGTTTTGGAAATTTAGCAAAAAGTTTACTTCCTTTGTTAAAGCCATTTAATTGTAATATTTCAGTATTCGATCCATGGTTATCAAATGAATATTTAGAAAGCCAAGGTGTAAAATCTGTTTCAATTGATGATTTATTATCAAAAAATAAATTTATATTTATACTTGCTGGAGTTACCACTGAAAACGAAGGTTTTATTAGCAAAGACAAATTAAAATTAATAAAAAAAAATAGCTCAGTAATTCTAGTTAGTAGGGCGGAGGTAGTTGATTTTGAAGCATTTATTGAACTTGCTGAAAATGAATATTTCAGAGCAGCGATCGATGTATATCCAGTTGAGCCTGTACCAAAAGATTCAACTTTTAGAAAAAAATCCAATATTTTATTTACATCGCACGTTGCTGGTGCATTAGATTATTCATATAAAAATATAAGAAATATGATGATGAATGATATAAAAAAAATCTTGAATGGAATGCCACCTTTACATTTGCAACAAGCTGACCCTGATAAAGCAATAATGAGAAGAGATAGATGACTGAAATTATTCTAAAAGATATTTTTAAAAGCTATGATCAAACAGAGGTCATTCATGGAGTTGATTTAAAAGTTGAAAGTGGTAAATTTCTAGTTTTAGTTGGCCCATCTGGATGTGGTAAGTCAACATTATTAAGAATCATTGCTGGATTAGAAAGAATTACATCTGGAGAAATTTTAATTGATGGAAATGAAGTAAGTAATATACCTGCCTCAGAAAGAGGATTAGCTATGGTTTTCCAGTCATATGCCTTGTATCCCCATATGTCTGTTTTTAAAAACATGGCCTTTGCTTTGGAAAATCTAAAAATTGATAAAAAAACAATCGAAGAAAAAGTTAATAGTGCAGCTAAACTCCTACAAATTGAAGAATATCTTCAAAGAAAACCAAAAGCGCTTTCTGGCGGTCAACGACAAAGAGTAGCAATTGGCAGAGCAATAGTTAGAGATCCAAAAGCTTTTTTGTTTGATGAACCCTTATCTAATCTTGATGCTGAGTTAAGAGTGACAATGAGAAAAGAATTATCAGCACTTCATGAAAAAATAGGTGGTACCATGATTTATGTTACACATGATCAAGTTGAAGCAATGACATTAGCTGATCAAATTGTAGTTTTAAATAATGGTTATGTTGCACAAGCAGGAGCACCACTTGATTTATATAATAATCCTAGTGATATTTTTGTAGCTGGGTTTATTGGATCTCCAAAAATGAATTTTATAAAAGTTAATGCAATTGATAATGCTGGTTCATTTAATATAGTTTCAGATGCATTGAATTTAGAGACAAATTACAAAAATTTACAAAATAATGCACCTTATTCTCTTGGAATAAGGCCTGAACATATAGAAGTTTGTGATCAACAAAATTCAGATTTAAAAGTACTTGTTGATTTTACTGAGCAACTAGGAAGTGAAACTTATTTTTATTGCCAGGGTGAAAGTATAAAACAATTAATTGTTCACCATACTGGGCAATATAAAATTAATAAGGGTGAAGAATTACATCTTCGTTTTAAAAGAGATTCTATTCATCTTTTCGAAGAGAACGGCATGTCTGTATCAAAAAAAAATAATTAATGAGTTCTAAAAAAATTGGACTTGCCATTATTGGTACCGGTATGGCTGCAAAACCTCATGCCTTAGCTTTGAATGAATTAAAAGACGATATTAATGTAGTTGGAGTTTTTTCCAGAAATAAAGAAAAAAGAGAAAGTTTTTCAAAAAATTATAATTTTAATACATTCAAAGATGTTGATAGTATTTATAACAATCCTGAAATTGAAATGGTTGATATTATTACCCCTCCAAATCAACGCTTAGAACTAGTAGAACAATTTAGTAAAAATGGAAAACACATCTTAATGGAAAAACCAATTGAAAGAACTTTAGACAATGCAAAAAATATAGTTTCAATTTGTAAAAATAATAAAGTTAATCTTGGCATTGTCTTTCAACATAGATTTAGAAAATCTTCAATTAAATTAAAATCATTGATTAATGAGAATAAATTTGGTCAAATTTTTTCAGCTCAAATAAATGTTCCATGGTGGAGAGAACAATCTTATTATAATGATCCGGGAAGAGGAACCTATGAAAGAGATGGTGGTGGAGTTCTTATTAGTCAAGCTATTCATACACTCGACCTTGCAATCAGTCTTTTAGGGGATGTTAAAGAGGTGATGGTAATGGCAGAAACTACAAAGTTTCATAAAATGGAGTCAGAAAATTTTGTAACCGGAGGTATTAAATTCAAAAATAGCATAATTGCATCTTTATTCGCCTCAACGAGCGTTTTCCCAGGCTCATCAGAGTCAATTGTTCTGCATTGTGAAAATGCAACAGTTAAACTTGAAGCGGGAACACTAATTATAAATTGGAGGAATGGTGAGAAAGATGAGTTTGGAGAAGAATCTGGCACTGGTGGTAGCGCTGATCCTATGGCTTTTCCATTTGATTGGCATAAAGATCTTATACATCATTTTGCAAAATCAATTAGAACAAATGAAAGATTTGAAATTACTGGAAAAGAAGCATTGAAAGTTCATTATCTAATTGATGCAATGATAGAATCATCTAAAAAAAATAAACTAATTACAATGGAGTAGAATATTTAATTATGAGAAAAATTAAAGTAGCTGCAATGGGTATTGAGCATAGACATATTTTTGGACAATTAAATGGTATGTTAAATTTAGGATGCGAATGTGTTGGTTGGTGGAATGAAACTGATAATAATATTACAAAAGATTTTAATGAAAAACATCCTGATATACCCCGTTTTAAAAATAAAGAGGATTTATTAGAAAAAAAAGAAATTGAGTTAGTATTGATAGCAGACATTCCAGTTAAAAGAGCAGCTTTAGCTATTGAGTGTATGAATGCTGGAAAAGATGTAATGTTAGATAAACCTGGTTGTACAACTATAGAACAACTTAAAGAAATTGAAAATACTACAAAAAAAACAGGAAAAATTTTTTCAATAGATTTTTCAGAAAGATTTGAGGTGCCTTCAGTTCAAGTTGCTTATGACTTAATTCAAGCGGGTGAAATCGGAGATGTAGTTCAAACAATTGGAATTGGACCTCATCGATTGAATATTCAAACTAGACCTGATTGGTTTTTTGATTACGATCAATATGGTGGTATTTTATGTGATATTGCTTCACATCAAATAGATCAATTTTTATTTTTTACTGGATCTAAAAATGTAGAAATTATAAATTCTTCAACAGGTAATTTTTCAAATCCTGAACATAATAAGTTTGAAGATTTTGGTGAAATTTTAATTCATGGAGATAAGGGTCGAGGTTACATTAGGGTAGACTGGTATACACCTGATGCTTTACCTAATTGGGGTGATGGCAGATTGACCATTTTAGGTACAAAAGGATATATTGAATTAAGAAAGTATGTCGATCTTGTTGGTAGAGAGGGTACAGACCACCTTTTTTTAGTTAATAATAAAAAATATGAGTACAAAAATGCTTCTAGAGAACCCCTAACATATTTTGAGAGATTAATGGGAGATGTTATAAATAGAACTAGTACAGCAATGGATCAATCACATTGTTTAAAAGTTATGGAATTGGCAATAAAAGCTCAAAAAAATGCAATTAGGCTTGGTAATATTAAGTAATGAATATGTCTAATCAGGAACTATCTAATACTTTAGAAGCCGCTATTAACAATACAAAAATTTTTGATATTCATACGCATTTATTTCCATCGGTATTTAAAAGTCATTCTCTTTCTGGTTTTATTAATTTATTAAACTATCATTATTTAATTGCAGAATTATTAACAAATGCAAATATAGGTGCAGAAAAATTTTACAATCTGGATGAAGTAAACAAAGCAAAAATTATCTGGGAAGAGCTATTTCAAAATAGAACACCAATTTCTGAGGCTTGTAAGGGAGTGCTAACTGTACTTCAAAAATTAAACATTAATTACAATAATAAAACTTTTGAAGAAGTAAATAATGAATATGAAAACAAATCCCTTACAGATGAAAAAATTTTACAATTATCAAATGTTTCTTCTCTGATAATGACAAATAATCCATTTGATAATGATGAATGGGATTTGTATAAAAATAATGACTGGGACAGAAATATATTTCAATCTTCTTTAAGACTAGATGATTTAATTATTAACAATTCCCAAGCAATTGAGGTTGCAAAAAATCAAACTAAGATAAATCAAAAACAAGATGATATTGTAATTAATTATTTAGATGGCTGTTTTTTAATATCAAATCCAGTATATGCAGCTATTTCAGCAAATTCAGATAATTTTAAAGAAATTTTAAATGATCCACTTTGGAAATTAATTTTGTCATGGTTAAATGAAAAGAATATTCCATTGTCTTTAATGCTAGGAGTTAAAAGAGCTGTAAATAGTAGTTTTGGTTTAGCTGGAGATGGGATTGGTGATATTAATCTTAAAGAACTAAGTAAATTATGTAATACTTTCCCAAAAAACAAATTTCTTGTAACTTGTTTATCTTTAAATGATCAGCACGAATTAACTGTCTTAGCTCGTAAACATCCTAATTTAAAAATCTTTGGTTTTTGGTGGTTTATGAACCAGCCAAGTATTATAAAATTTGTCCTTAAAATGAGGATTGATATGCTAGGTCTCTCATTTATACCTCAACATTCCGATGCAAGAGTAACTGATCAGCTCATATATAAATGGTCTCATTTCAAAAATATTTTGCATGAGATTCTATATGAATATTATGAAGATCTTTCGAAGAAAAATTTTGAGTTATCAAAATTTATAATAGAAAGAGATATTAATAATTTATTAAATCAAAACGCAAAAAGATTTTTTGTTAAGTAACTGCATATTTTATTAAATTATTATAGCTAATCCGAAGTGAATCAAAAGGATCGCCACTACACTCATCTTGCTCAACAATAAACCATTTACAACCTGAATCAGTTGCTGTTTTAACAATATTTTTGATATCTAAATTACCTAAGCCAACTTCTGCAAAAAAACTTTCTTGATCGTTTATCATTATAAAATCTTTTAGGTGTAATAATGGCATTCGTTGTTCTAATTTTTTACACCACATTAATGGATCTTGACCACCTTTTTGTATCCAATAAATATCTGGCTCTCCTTGTATAAATTTACTATCTGTATTTTCATAAATTCTATCTAAAATTATTTCATTTTGAACTTTTTGAAATTCAAGTGCGTGATTATGGTAGCATAACACCTTTCCCTCTGCGTGAAACTTGGAGCCAGCAATATTTATATCTCTGATGAATTTATCGATTTCTTTTAAGTTTTTCACATCTAAATTTAATGGATAAGGAAGAGCTGAATATTCGCAATTAAAAATATTTAGCTTATTAATAACCTCATCAGTGTTGTTTATAATTTGTTCATTTGGTTCATGCGTAGCGCATATAACTAAACTCAAATCTTCACACATTCTTTTTATTGTTTTAGGATCAATTAAACCAACACCACTGATTTGAATGTTACTATATCCGATATTTTTGATTTTTTTTAAACTTTCAAATAAATCTTTTTCATTTTGGCAAAAGTCTCTAACCGTATAAAGTGTGACTGCGATTTGATTAATTTTCATCTTGATTTACTTATCATTTCTTCTAATTTTTTTTCATATCTATTCTCGTCTAAAGGAAGGTTAATTCTTTTCTCCTCTAATCCTGATAGGACCATTGCATTAATTAATTCAACTGAATTTAAACCTTCTTTTCCATTCACTAAAAGTTTTTCTTTTTCTAAAAGAAAATTTGTAAAGTTTTGAATAAGTCTTTGATGCTCAATATGTTGATCCAAATTAGCCTTAAAATTAAAATTAATTTTTTCTTTTTTAGGCATCCCAAAAAGTGTTTTAGAGTTTTTAATAAAATCAGTAGATGAGTCTATTTTTTCCCATGTAACATCATTATCTTGAATTGTAATTAAACCCTTATCTGATGCAATTTCTAATCTATTTACACCAGGTGCTTCACCTGTTGTTGTAATAAATACACCTTTTAATCCATTTGAATATTTAAAGATTGAAGTTACTTCATCTTCAACCTCTATTTTATGAAAGCGACCTAATCCCAAATCAGTATATATGCTATCAGGCATCCCAAATAACCACTGACACAAATCAAGTTGGTGAATACTCTGATTTATTAAAACACCTCCACCTTCACTTTCCCATTTAGCTCTCCAGTTAGATGTCTGGTAATAATAGTTTGTTCTAAACCAATTAGTTATTGTCCATTGAAACCGGTGAACCTTACCTAATTCATTTCTATCAATTAATTTTTTTATCTTAACATAAACAGGGTTTGTTCTTTGATTCAGCATAACAGTAAAATATGCTTTATAATTTTTTGAAATATCAATAAATTCTCGACACTTTTTACTAGTTATTGCTAAGGGTTTTTCAATTATTACATTAACATTATTTTCTAGAGCTTTTTTTGCTAGATCAATGTGTGATTTATGAGGAGTAGCAATGATTGCTGCATCTATAATTTTATTATCAAAAAAATGATCAGTATTTTCAAAAAAAGGAATTTTTTCATATTTATTTTTGTATTCTACATTAGAATCAGCAACAGCAGCTAAGATGGCATTTTCTATTTTATTTTCTTGTAATTTTTTAGCATGATTTCCTCCCATGCCTCCTATGCCAATAACACCATATCTAATAGGTTTTTCCATAATTAATTTTATTATATTAAAATTAAAAATATTTAATTAATTTATGAAAGTATTGGGTCTTTTACTGGAATAATTGGGACTCCACCTGGGGATTGTTCTGTACCAGAAATTTCAATAGTGCTAATATTGCTTCGCCATCTAACACTTAAAGCAAACATTATAGCATCAGCAATATCTCTTGGTTCGAGAAGGGTAAAACCAGACATAAATTTTTTGGCTTTATTTTTATCTGTAAATGCAGCTTTACCAAAATTTGTTTTAGTTCTTCCGGGACATATCTCAGAAACTTTTACTCTTGAGCCACTAAGTTCAATTCTTAAGCTCTGAGCAATTCTATGTATAGCACCTTTTTGACCACCATAAACAGTGCTCATTTGTGGGTATAGACCTGCAAGAGACCCCATTAAAACTACATGCCCCTTTCTTCTTTTTATCATTCCTGGAACAATAGTTTTTAAGGTATGAAGATAAGACTCCACATTTAATCTTGTAGATAATTCAATGTCTTGTCTGGAGGCTTTTAATATACCTTCAGCTCCTCTGCCAATACCTGCATTACAAACTACAACATCAATTTTTAGTTTGGTGAGTTTTTTATAAATTTGATCTGTGTCAAAGAGATCAATTTGAATGATTTCAAATTTATGTTTTTTTTTCAATTTCTCTAATATTGAAACGTCTTTATCAAGAGCATAAACTTTTACATTTTCTTTTAAAAATCTTTTAAGTGTTTCTAAGCCAATACCACTTGATGCACCGGTTATAAGTACACTTTTATATATTTTATTGATCATCTTCTTTTTAAGTATATTTTAATTATTAATATGCAATTAAATAAAAACATAAACAGAAATCTTTTAAAAGAACAATCATTTCCAAATTATAATATTAATAATAATCAAAATTGCATACTTCATTTCGGTATTGGTAATTTTCATAGAGCTCATCAAGCACTATATATTCATGAAATATTAGAAAATAACAAAAATATTTCTATAATTGGGATCAATTTAAGGTCTGAAGAAACAAATACTAAAATGCAAGTACAAGATTACTTGTATTCATTGGTAAGGATATCAAATAATTACAAGAAAGTTGATATTTTAAATCCAATAAAAAAAATTTTATTTGGCTTAAAACACAAGAATGAAATTAGAAATCTAATTGTATCTGAAGAAATCAAATTAATTACAATTACTGTTACAGAGAAGGGATATCACTTTGATAAAAATAAAAAATTAAATTTTTCTAATCAAATTATTAATGATCTTGAAGATAAAGATTTATCGACTTTGATAGGTCATCTAGGTTTTGGAATAATAGAAAGATATAAAAAAAACAAAAAAAAATTAATTGTTTTAAGTTGTGATAATTTATCTGAAAATGGAATAATTTTAAAAAATTTAATTAAGCAATTTATAGAAAAAAAATATCCTAATTGTTTAGATTGGTTTGAAAGTCATATTGAATTTCCATTATCTATGATTGATGGAATTGTACCAAATAATAATAAACAATCTGAATTTTTTAACTTGCCATATAATGATAATGCAATTGTGGTTACTGAACCTTATAGAGATTGGTATATTCAATCAAACAATGATGAGCTAAAAAATATTTTATCAAATAATAAAATAAAATTTGTTGAAGATGTAAAGTTTTATGAAAATAATAAACTTAAAATACTCAATGCTTCCCACTCAGCATTAGCATACATTGGTCATTTGTGTGGCTACACATATGTTCATGAAGCAATAGAAGATAAAAATATTTATAATTTTATTTTAAATTTTTTAGACCAAGAAGTATTACCCACTTTAGAAACTAAAGATGATTTTAATATTAACGAATACAAAATGAAAATATTAGAAAGATTTAAAAATACTTATATAGAAGATAAATTATTAAGAATTGCAATGGATGGTTCTTTAAAAATACCTATAAGAATACTCGATACCTACAATAATAGTAAAGGGGAAACTAAATATATTCAATTTATTATAGCTTCTTGGTTATTCTTCTTATTTCAAATTATAGAAGATAATCAAAATAGACTTGATGATGCAAATAAAGAATACTTTTACAGTGTTTACAAAAACAACAAGGACAATTTTTTTGAAGAAATTATTAATAATAAAAATATTTTTAATCTTTCTGAAAGTAAAAGAGAAGAAATGTTAATAGCAGTTAAAAAAAATCTAAATTTAATGAAAGAAAATTCTTTAAAATTATTATTAAAAGAAATAATTTCATAGGATGAAAATTTTACCTAATAAAATAAATAAATTTTTTGACAGTATCTTGTCAAAACTATTTGTTCCAAAAAAAGATAGAAATTTACTTATAAAATCACTTTTAGATTCTTCCATTAGAGGTGTCGATAGTCACGGTATTAGATTATTTTCTCATTATGTAAAATGTATTGAGAATGGAAGAATAAAAGCAAAACCTAAAATGAAACTGATAAAAAAAAACAGAGGTGTAGCTGTCTATGATGCTGATGATGGCTTAGGGCATGTTGCAGCTTTAAAGGCATCATCAATAGTATCATCTATGGCAAAGAAGAATGGAATTGCTTCAATTGGCTTAATAAACTCCTCACACTATGGCGCTGCAGGTGTATATTCTATGGAAATTGCACAAAATGACTGTGTTGGTTTTTCATTTACACACTCCGATGCATTTGCCATTCCTTACAATGGAAAAAATCCATTTCATGGAACTAACCCTTATTCATTTACAACACCAATAAACAAAAAAGACTTTATACATGTAGATTTTTCTTCAACTTCGATAGCCTGGAATAAAGTAATGAGAGCTAGAGCAAATTCTACTAAATTAAATTCTGAGAATGCACTTGATAAATCCGGCAACTATACAACGAACCCTTACAATGCTGTTTCTTTGGCTCCTCTTGGAGGTAAGGAATATGGATATAAGGGTTTTGGATTATCCTCCTCTGTAGAAATAATGTGTGGACCACTTATAGGAATGGCTCATGGATACCGTTTATTATCAATGATTGGACCAGACTTTAGTACACCAAGAAAATTAGGACACTTCTTAATTGCCATTTCATTAGATGCTTTTACTACTAAAAAACAATATTTTAAGGGTATGCAAAACTATATGAGTGATCTAAAAAAACAAAAGTCAAAAAAAAATACTAATCCAATATTATATCCAGGTGAAAAAGAAAAAATAACTTCTAAGAAAAGATTGAAATCAGGTATTCCAATAGATAAGGAATTAAAAACTGATTTTTTATATCTAGCAGATAAATACGAAATAAAAATTAATTTATAGCTTTTATTACACCTTTAAGTTGGTCCAACCCCTTCATTCTGCCTAATAAAGAATACCCAGGTATGATTGAATTAAATTGGTCATGAAGTATTGTATGCCCATGGTCAGGCCTCATAGGAATTTGTTTAATAGGGTGATTATTATTTTTTCTTTTCTTTTCCTCTTTTAATATTGCTTTGATAATAGATACCATGTCCAGACTTCCATTAAGATGGTCATCTTCATAAAAATCAAGAGATTTTGGAATATGTCTTATATTTCTTAAATGAATAAAATTAATATAAGAACCGTATTTTTTAATTATATTTACTAAATTATTTTTTTTGTTAACACCAAGAGAACCTGTACAAAAAGTTAAACCAACATTCGTATCTTTTTTTATATTCACTATAAAATTAATATCTTTCTCATTAGAAACAATTCTAGGTAACCCATAAACATTATACGGAGGATCATCTGGATGAATATTATAATGGATATTATATTTTTTTATGATTGGATAAATTTCTTCTATAAAATCTTTTAAGTTATTTTGTAAATCACTATGATTCAATTCTTCAAATTGATCAATTTCATAAGTCCTAGCAATTCGTAAGCATTGTTGAGTTTAGTTTCAGGAAACTTAATATCAAAGGTTATTGAAAAACTTAGAGCATTGATATTTTCAGACCATGTAAAATATAATCTGTAAACGCACCAATGGGATGCAATCTCAGCAACTAATTCATGATCGGCAGCTCTACTAAAATTCCATTTTTTTTGATGAATAACATCTTCAATGATATCTATAGGATTTAACAATATATTCTCATTTTCCATACACTATGTAGTCCTTGTACATATAATTTGTACCATATATAGATTACTAAATCGGACTCGTATTTTGCAAGGCAAAATCTATAAAAAATGTGA
This sequence comes from uncultured Alphaproteobacteria bacterium, assembly GCA_902605135.1. Taxonomy (GTDB): domain Bacteria; phylum Pseudomonadota; class Alphaproteobacteria; order HIMB59; genus CACPNW01. The sequence continues at coordinate 13,293 of CACLBK010000015.1, read as the reverse complement.
ATTAGTTGAGGATTCCTACCTTTTTGATTTCTTTTTAATAGTTTTTTTCTTTTTGACTGTTTTTTTCTTAGATTTTACTGATCTTGAAGATGTTTTTTTAAATTTTTCATTTTCCATGATTACTTTTTGCACCATTTTTTTCAATGCATCAAATTCATCTTTTTTAACAAGATTCATTTTTTTTATTATTTTGTTCACTCGTAAAGATACAATTGTTTCAATCTCTTCTTTAACACCTGAAAAAGTGCTCATAGCATCCACTGCAAATTTTGATAAATCGGAAAGTATTTTGTTTCTATCAACCATGTTATAATATTAAATATAGATAAATGAATTTTATTCAACCATCAATAGATCCTGTCATCTTATCAATCGGTTTCATTGAGATAAGATGGTACAGTTTAGCATATATCTTGGGATTTCTATTAGGAATTTATATTATTAAAAGATTAAACGCAATTTATGGAAATCAATACAGTAATAAAAATATAGATAGCTTTCTTATTTGGGCAGTATTAGGTGTAATTATTGGAGGACGAACAGGTTATGTTATTTTTTATCAACTTAATGAATTTCTAACTAATCCTTTTTATCTATTTGAAATTTGGAATGGAGGAATGTCATTTCATGGTGGGTTGACGGGTATAATAATAAGTTCTTTAATTTTTGCAAAAATTAATGGGAAAAGTTTTTTCTACTTATCTGATTTAGTTTCAATCGTTGCTCCTATTGGATTATTCTTTGGTAGAATTGCAAACTTTATTAATACAGAGCTAATAGGTAGACCAACCGATTTTTATATTTCAGTTATTTATCCATCAATAGATAATATACCAAGACATCCTTCTCAAATATATGAAGCTTTTCTTGAAGGAATAATTTTATTTCTCATATTATTAATCTATTTTTATAAGATAAAAAAATTTAAAAATTACGGAGCAATTAGTGGTCTATTTTTAATATATTATTCAATATTTAGATTTTTAATTGAATACGTCAGAGAACCAGATTTGCACCTAGGGTTATTTTTTAATTTTATTTCAATGGGTCAAATACTATGTATACCTTTTTTTGTTTTTGGAATATTGATAATTCAAAATGTTAAGCAAAAGAAAAATTAATAAAATAAAACTTCTTAACAATAAAAAAAATTTGCGTTTAGATAAATTTATTGAATTGGCTCTATTTAAAAGAAATGGTTATTACTTAAATAAAAAACCCATAGGAAGAAAATTTGACTTTATTACATCTCCAGAAATTTCACAAATGTTTGGAGAAATTATTGGTGTGTATTTACTTTATCATTGGAAAGAAAAAATTAACTCAAAATTTAATTTAATTGAATTAGGTCCAGGAAATGGCACATTATTTAAAGATATTGAAAGAACTGCAAAGATACTTCCAAATTTTTTTGAAAATGCTGATGTTAATTTTATAGAAATAAATAAAGAATTAAGAAAAATACAAGAAAAAAATTTAAATTATTTTAAGCAATCAAAAATTAGATGGTCAAAAACTTTTAATTTCAAATCTAAACTGCCTTCAATAATATATTCAAATGAATTTTTCGACTGTTTTCCTGTAAGGCAATTTTTAAATAATAATAATCATTGGTTTGAAAAATATGTGAGATTTAATGAAAAGGAAAATAAATATTATTCAATAAATAAACGAGTAATTAGTAAAAAAATATTAAATTATTTAAGTAAATACAAAAGACAAAAAATTTATGAGGTTTCTTATTCAAGAAATAAATATTTTGAGCAAATTTGTAAATATCTAAAAAAAAATAGAGGTATATGTATTTTAATCGATTATGGATATAATAAGAAATTAAAAAACTTTACCTTACAAGCAATATATAATCATAAAAAAACCAGTATATTTGAAAATATAGGCCGACAAGACATTTCAAGTCATGTAAATTTCAATGAATTAATTGAAATAGCAAAACAAAACAAATTACAAATCAACGAATTTGTTTCTCAAAGAGATTTTTTTATAAAATATGGAATAATTGAACGAAAGGAAAAATTGCTCACTAAAAATTTAAATTTAAATAAAAATTTATTAGATGAAGAAGTGGATAGATTAATAAATGTTGATAGGATGGGAAACTTATTTAAGTGTCTTATTGTTTCTAACTTATGATTACTAAAAATTATTTTACAAATTCAAAAATTAAGTCTTTTGTTAGAGCTGGTTTTTTTACTAGAAATGGTGGAGTATCAAAAAAAGAAAACTATTCATTAAACTGTAGCTTAAACTGCAATGATACTAAAGTAAATGTAAATAAAAATATTAATATTTGTCTTAAAAATTTAAAGATCAAAAAAAAAATTAAATTTATTAGTCAAATACACTCCAACAAGATTGTAGAAATTAATAAAAAAAATATAGGTAATAAATATTCTGGAGATGGACTAATCACAAGTAATAAGCAAATAGCTTTAGGGGTTTTAACTGCAGATTGCTGTCCAATTTTTATTTTTGATAAGAATAGAGAATATATTTGCGCTCTTCATTCAGGTTGGAAAGGTGCATTAAAAAATATAGCTGCTAAAGGTATAGAAAATTTTGTTAAAAAAAAAATAATTAAAATAAATATTGTCGTTCTTATTGGTCCTTGTTTGAGCTTTAAAAACTTTGAGGTATCAAAAGACTTTAAAAGTAAGTTTATAAGCAAAAATAAAAAATACTCTATTTTCTTCAAACACAAAAATAAAGATAAAGATTTATTTAATTTAAGAAGATTGATTAATTATCAATTTAAGGAATTGGGTATTAAAAATATATATAATATTAACAAAGATACCTTTTCAAATAAGAGAGTTTTTTTTAGCCATCGAAGGGAATCACAAAAATTTAGAGATACTGGAAGAATGCTCAATATCATTGCATTTAATGATTAATTTTAGTTGATCTATTATTATTCTAATATACTAATTAAATTGATTATATGAAAATAATCGCCTGTAATAGTAGCAAATCCCTAGCAGAAAAAATTTCTAAACATATAGATGTTCCATTAGCAGATGCCTCTGTTAGAACTTTTAATGATAGAGAAATATTTGTCGAAATAAATGAAAATATTAGAGGTGAAGATGTTTTTATTATTCAATCTACATCACATCCAGCAAATGACCATTTAATGGAACTTTTAATTACAATTGATGCTGCAAGAAGAGGTTCAGCGAAAAGGATTACTGCTGTTATCCCATATTATGGATATGCAAGACAAGATAGAAAGACTGGGCCTAGAACACCAATCACTGCCAAACTTGTTGCAAATTTGATTACATCCGCGGGTGCTGATAGGGTATTAACAATGGATTTGCATGCTGGTCAAATTCAAGGTTTTTTTGATATTCCTTTAGATAATATATTTTCTGTAAGACCAATAATAGATGATGTTAAAGCAAAATTTAATGGAAACAAAGATTTAGTAGTTACTTCACCTGATGTTGGTGGCGTTGTTAGAGCTAGAGCTTTTGCTAAGAGGTTAGAGGCTGGACTGGCAATTGCCGATAAAAGAAGAGAAAAAGCTGGTGAATCTGAAGTAATGAATATTATCGGAGATGTAAAAGATAAAACTTGTATCTTACTAGATGATATAGCTGACTCTGCAGGCACACTATGTAATGCTGCTGAAGCTCTCAGTAAAAATGGTGCTAAAGAAATTTATTCTTATATTGTTCACGGTGTACTATCGGGGGATGCACTTAAAAAGATTGAAAATTCAAGCATAAAAGAATTGGTGTTAACAGATACAATTGAGCCTTCTAAAGAGGTAAAAAGCACAAAAAACATTAGACATATTAGTATTGCTCCTTTAATGGGTGATGCGATTAAAAGGATTAACACTGATACTTCAGTGTCTGCTCTTTTCGATTAATTTTTTATATTTATGAGTGATTTTAAAGCAATTGAAAGAAATAAAAATATTGGTTCAAGTCATAGTCTTTTAGTTAAGGGGTTAGTACCTGGCATTATATATGGTAAAGGAACCGAGCCAACTAAAATTGCTTTAGAAGATAAATTACTAAAAAAATTGATGGGTACTGGTTCTTTTTATTCAACTATTATTAACCTTGATGTTGAGGGGAAAAAAGAAAAAATACTTCCTAAGCAATTACAATATCATCCTGTAACTGATCAACTAATCCATTTTGATTTTTTAAGAGTTCTAGAAACTACCAAGGTAAATGTTGAAATCCCTGTTGAGTTTTTAAATCAAGATAAATGTCCCGGTTTAAAAAAAGGTGGAGTATTAAACACTGTTAGAAGACTTGTAGAGTTAACATGTAATGCGAGTAACATACCAAGCAAATTAGAATTTGACTTAATTGAAAGTGAAATAGGTGATGCAGTAAAAATTAGCAATATTCAACTTCCTGAAGGAGTTGTTCCTACTATTTCAGATAGAGATTTCGTTATAGCTACATTAGTTCCACCAACTGTTGAGGTTGAAACGAAAACAGAAGAAGCAACTGAAGAGAGTGCAGCAGAAGGTGTTGAAGAAAAATCAGAGGACAAGAAAGAAGAAACTTCTGATAATAAACAAGAAAATTAAGAATCTAAGTAACTTTACCTTATATTTCACTATATGTTTTTAATTTGCGGACTTGGAAACCCCGGTTTAAATTATAAAAATACCAGACATAATGTAGGTTTCCATTTAGTGGATAATATAATCTCGCATTTTAATTTAGACAAAATCAAAGAAGATAAAATAAAAGAATTATATTCTGGTGTGATTAATAACCAAAAACTTTTTGTTTTAAAACCTCTTACTTTTATGAATTTATCTGGAAAGGCTGTTTCAGAAATTGTGAATTTTTATAAAATAAAATTAGATCATGTTTTTGTCATCCATGATGACCTTGATTTAGAATTATCGAAAGTAAAGATAAAGCAAGGTGGTGGAAATGGAGGTCATAATGGATTGGAAAATATTGACCAATTTATAGGAGAAAATTATTTTAGAATACGTTTTGGAATTGATCATCCTGGACATAAAGATTTAGTTTCAAGTTATGTTTTAAATAAATTTTTAAAATCAGAAGAAGAAATAATAAATAAAAAGGTTGATATAATGGTTAATAATATTGAATTAATATTTTCAGATATTCCCTTGTTTTTAACAAAAATAAGTGAACAAAATTAATTATGGGATTTAAGTGCGGGATAGTTGGACTACCGAATGTTGGTAAATCTACTTTATTCAATGCTCTAACTCAATCAAATAAAGCTGAGGCTGCAAATTATCCATTTGCAACTATAGAGCCAAATATAGGAAGAGTTGCAGTACCTGATGATAGATTAGATAAACTAGCATTCATAGGAAAGAGTGAAAAAATAATTCCTTCTTTTATGGATTTTGTTGATATAGCAGGGTTAGTAAAAGGAGCCTCACAAGGAGAGGGGTTAGGAAATAAATTTTTAGGACATGTAAGAGAAGTTGATGCAATAGCACATGTTGTTAGATGTTTTGAAGATACAAATATTACGCATGTATCTTCAAAAATTGACCCAATAGATGATATTGAAACAATAAATTTAGAATTACAATTAGCTGATCTTGAAAGTTTAAATAATAAAAAATCAAATTTAGAAAAAAAATTAAAAGCAAATGATAAAGAAGCAAAGTATCAATTTGATATAATAAATAATATCTTGCAAATACTTGATAGTAATAGCATCTTAAAAATTGATCAGTTTACCAGTAATGAAATTAACTTTGTAAATAGTCTTAACTTAATTAGTCTAAAGCCTACTATGTACATATGTAATGTAGATGAAGATTCTATTCATACTGGAAACGAGTTATCAAAAAAAGTTGTCGAATTTTCAAAAAAAAATAATCATTCTGTAGTTTTAATATCAGCATCAATAGAAGCTCAAATAGCAGAATTAGATAATGAGGAAGAAAAACTTGAATTTCTTAAAGAGCTTAATCTAGATCAAACAACGTTGAATAAGGTAATAAAATCAGGATACGAGCTTTTAGGTTTAATAAACTATTTTACTTGCGGTCCAAAAGAAACGAGATCATGGACAATAAAAAGGGAAACATTTGCACCCCAGGCTGCTGGAAAAATTCACACTGATTTTGAAAAAGGTTTTATTAGAGCAGAAACTATCTCTTATGATGACTATATAGAAAATAATGGTGATGCTGGGAGTAGAGATTCAGGAAAGTTGAGACAAGAAGGTAAAGATTATATCGTTAAAGATGGTGATGTAATGAACTTTTTATTTAATGTCTAAGTAACGTCTCGCCAGAGTCTATTTTTTGCTAAGTAAACAATCGTTCCAAGAATAATAAAGAATAAGATTACTTTTATCCCTAAATTTTTTCTTTCTTCCATTTCTGGTTCTGCTGCCCATTGAAGAAAATGTGTTACATCTGCAGATAACTGTTGTGCATTATTATCTGTGCCGTCATCATAATCTACACTTCCATCTGCAATTGGAGCTGGCATTGCTATTTGATTTCCAGCCATCCATTTATTGTACCACATTCCATTACCAATCTCCATTCCCTTTGGTGGCTCTACATATCCTAGAAGAAGATTGTAAATGTAATCAACTCCATACTTTCGTGATTTTGTTATTACACTTAAATCAGGAGGATAGGCTCCATTATTATTTGCTCTTGCTTCATTGTCATTAGCATATGGATTAACAAATTTATCTGCTGGTCTAGCTGGTCTCTCAAACATTTCTCCATCATCATTAGGACCATCCAAAACGGTATATTCAGAAGCGATAACTTTTATTTGAGCTTCAGAGAAGCCAACATCCATAAGATCTCTGTAATATAACAATCTCATAGAATGACAACCTGCGCAAACTTCTCTATAAACCTTATATCCTCTTTGGATAGCCGCCCTATCAAATGTTCCTGTTACTCCTTGAAAAGACCAATCATGTTTAGGCATTTTTTCACTAGACATTTCTGCGGCAAATATATTTGTCGTAAAAAATATTAAAGCAATAAATAAAAAACGCATTATTAAAGATTAATATCTTTCTGCATTGCAGGTGAAGGTATTCCTTTTTCTCCTCCACCAATTGTTTGCTCTATATTTTTAGAATAAACATCACTAATACTCAGAGGAAGCTTATTTGGTTTTTCTATCCATCCAATAAAAGGAGTTAAGACTAAAAAGAAGCCAAAATAATAAACTAAACCTACTCTTGCAATTAAAAGATATAATCCTTCTGCAGGTAGCATTCCTACATAACCTAGAATAAAAAAGTTAACAAAGAAAGCCATCATTAGCCATTTATAAATTGGTCTGTAGTTACAACTTCTTACTTTAGATGTATCAAGCCATGGTAAAACAAAAAGAATTGCAATAGCACCGAACATCAAAATAACTCCTCCTAATTTATCAGGAACAGCTCTTAGAATTGCATAAAATGGTGCAAGATACCAGTTTGGAACAATATGCGCAGGCGTTACTAATGGATCAGCTGGAATATAATTATCCACTTCTGCCATTAGATTAGGACCAAAAAATATTACCGCGGAGATTGCTACACCAAAAGCACACATTGCTACAGTATCCTTAACAAGCATGTAAGGGAAAAAGTTTACTGAGTCATTTTTTGATTTAATATCAATTCCATCAGGATTATTTGATCCATGAACATGTACTGCTGCAACATGGAGACCTACAACACCAAAAATAACAAATGGCAAAACATAGTGAAGGGCAAAGAAACGATTAAGAGTTGCATTTCCAACATTATAATCTCCTAATAACCATGTTTTCAAACCTTCACCAATTAAAGGAATAGCACTAAACAAGTTAGTAATAACTGTTGCACCCCAGTAAGACATTTGTCCCCAAGGTAAAGTATAGCCAAGAAATGACGTTGCAATCATTAAGAGAAAAATAAATACTCCGAGTATCCAATTTAATTCTCGTGGATATTTGTAAGAACCGAAGTACATTGCTCTTACCATATGAATGTAGACAATTATAAAAAAGAACGCCGCTCCATTTGAATGAAGATATCGCATCAACCATCCATAATTAACATCTCGCATTATTCTTTCAACACTATCAAATGCCATATCAGTATGAGGAGTGTAATTCATAGCTAGAAAAATCCCACTTACGATCATTGTAACAAGTGTTATTGTTGCCAATGCCCCAAAACTCCAAAAGTAGTTACAGTTTTTTGGCATTGGGTAATCACCATATTCTTTTTTGAAATAAGAAATTATAGGTAGTCTAAACTCTATCCAGTTCAGGACAGGATTTTTGAATTGATGTACTTTTCTATTTTGATCCATATTTAACCAATCTTTATAGTAGTGTCGTTTAAAAAGCTATACGGCGGAACGTCCAAATTTGTAGGAGCTGGTCCTTTTCTAATTCTGCCAGAAGTATCATAATGTGATCCGTGACAAGGACAATACCATCCATCATAATCACCTTTCATATCAGATAATTTTTGACCAAGTGGAACACAACCTAAATGTGTGCATACTCCAACTAAAACTAACCATTCCTCTTTCTGCACTCTATCTGCGTCATCTTGAGGGTCTCTTAAATCTGAAGCTTGAACCATCTTAGCAGCTTCAATCTCTTCTTTTGTTCTTTTTTTAATGAAAACAGGTTTACCTCTCCATTTAATAGTTACACTCTGACCTTCTTCAATCATACTAATATCAACTTCTGTTGATCCTGCTGCTAAAGTATCTTCAGCTGGACTCATACTTTTTATAAATGGCCATATAAATGCGGCTGTCCCTATTCCACCAAGTGTAAGGGTACTTAACTGAAGAAAATCTCTTCTATTATTGTTGGGTTTTTTAGCCATTTTTTATGTTTTTGTTATATATGAATTAATAAAAAAAATACTGAATATATATGTGCCAGCGTGACGCAAGTTTACATAATATAGTATAAATTTATGAGAATTGCACTCTTTGAACCTGATATTCCTCAAAATGCTGGAAACATTTTTAGATTGGGTGCTTGTCTTGGAATACCTATCGATATCATTGAGCCGGCAGGCTTTATAATTGATGATAAACGATTAAAAAGAGCTTCGATGGATTATTTTAATTATCTTGATCTTACAAAACATTTGAGTTGGGATAAATTTAAAGAATGGTCAAAAGAAAATTCTTATAGATTAATTTTACTTACAACAAAAAGTCAAAAAAGTTATTTTGATTATAAATTTCAATCAAATGATATTATTTTATTTGGAAGAGAAAGTGCAGGAGTGCCTGAGTATGTTCACGACTCTGTAAATGAAAGGTTAACCATACCCATGATTGATGGTCCACGATCAATTAATCTTAGTAGTTCAGTGGCTATTGTTGCGGGTGAAATGTTAAGGCAATTAAAATTAAGTTAAGCTTCCCATCTTACCATCTTGATAGTCCATCATAGCTTGTTTAATTTCACCCTCAGTGTTGGCAACAAAAGGACCGTAGCGTGCAACAGGCTCTTCCAGAGGTTTACCTGCTAAAAGTAAATAAGATCCATTTTTAGATATTGATGTAAGTTCTATTTCATCACTTAATTGATCAAAATAAATCATATCACCTTTATTTGCAATTTTATCAAGATCAGAAAATTGCAACTGACCATCAATAATATAAATCATTAAGTTTTGTTCCTTATCAACTTTAAACTTTGTCATATCAGGTTTTGAAAACTGAATATCAAATATAGATACCGGTGAATATGTTTGAACTTTTGATTTTGTTCCATTTATTTCGCCCACAAGAACTTTAATTTCTATATTTTTATTTTCTTCCACTGTTGGAATTGTTTCTTTCTTAATGTGTTGATACCAAGGTTTAACTTTTTTATTTTTTTGTGGAAGGTTAACCCAAATTTGTAGTCCTTGCATGACACCACCACTCTTCTTAAATTTTTCAGTAACTAATTCAGAGTGAATTAAACCTGATCCAGTTGTCATCCATTGTACATCACCAGTTTCAATTTCTGCTTGTCCACCAAATGAATCTCTGTGTTCTACTTCACCACCAAGCATATAAGTGATTGCCTCAAATCCACAATGAGGATGAGCTGGTACACCAGTTGCACCTCCAGGCTCATAATTAATTGGACCAAAATGATCAAAAAGAAGGAATGGATCGTTTTCTCTCATTCCTGGAACTGGAAAAGCTCTAGTAACTGGGATTCCATCACCCTCAAAAGTCTTCATACATTGTTTAATTTCTAATGCTTTTCTCATTTGTGTTTTAAAATTATATTAAAAATATATAGGTGAAATTATGAAAAATCAAAATCCAAACCCACCAAAGTGTGGTTGCAGCTGTAGTTGTTGTTGCACTTGTGAAGGTGGAGGATGTTGCTAGTTTATTAATTAGTGAGAGTGTTCCTCTAGTTCATAAATATCTGTCTCCTCAACTTCACTAATTGGTTTAGCTACTCGCCAATTTTTCATAGATCCATTTTCATATCTTACTGTAATAACAGTTTCAATCGGAGGACAGTCAGGTTCATGACAACTAAGTTCAGCAATACTAATGATAGTATTATCTGACAGTTCATATTTATTAGAAATTAAAAGTTTTAGATTTCTTATTTTCTCAATATTTTGAGTTTTACGATTAAACATCTTTAGCGCCTAGTTATCTGCCCACAATGAAGATATTAAAATATTTCCTTGCAAGTCACCGATTAATACTTGTTCACGATTACTAGATACTGCTATTGCTGTAACTTCTGAGCCCGTAGAATTTCTAATTCTAATTGGTTTTTTACTTTCATCTATTTCTGATAAGAGAACAGATCCATCTGAAAAACCAGTAAAAACTGCATTTTCTCCATCTAAAACCTTTACAAATGTGGCAAGTTCTTTGCCACCATTTGCAACACAAACTGGCTTGCGTCCCATAGGCCCTTCTTTTCCATCAAATGGCCAACAAACTGCATCGCTTGATCCTGATGTTACTAAATAAGGTGTGTCTCCAACCCAAGTAAAACTTTTTATTTTTGCTGGATATCCTGACATTGCTAAATCAGCTTTATCATTTATTCGCCAACCGTGAATTTGATTTTCTTGCATAGAGCTAACTAGATATCTACCATCTGGACTAAAAGTTACTTTGCCATGTGATCCTTTCCAGGAATAATTTGAAGATGTCCATTTATTATTATTTTGTTTCCATACAGTTACTCCACCATATCGTGAAACAGCTAGACGCTTACCTTTGTTATCAAAAGTTAAACCACCAACTGTGCTTTGATGTTCTAAAGAATTAATTTTTTCTTTACTCTTTGACCAAATGTGAACAGTGTTTCCTGATGAACAAACTTTAAAATCTTTATAGGAAGCTACATAGTCTACCCATCTTGAGCCAAAGTTAGCAATTTCATCAATATCTCCTTCAGAAGAAATTTTTAGAAAACGTCCATCTTCACCACCAGTTAAAACATAATCTCCATTACGGGCCATGCTGAAGACTACACCTTTATGTGCTTTAACTACTTTAGGCTCAGAACCAGATTGAAAAAATCTTACTGTACCATCTCCAAAACCAACTGCTATGTGATCGCGAATTGTGATCGCTTCAGTAACCGGAGCACCAGTATTTATTATTGAACCTCTTCGCTCAAGTTCAGTTTTATTTGATTCTTGAAGTTTTTCTAAATCAGCGTTCATGCTGATTTACAATTATCAAAGCCTTCCTTAAGATTCATATTATCAAGATCACGACCAATAAATACTACTCGCGAACTTCTATCTTTCCCTTTAGGCCAAGGTCCCATTGGAGAAGCATCCATAAGCATGTGCACTCCTTGAAATACATATCGTTCTTCTTCACCTTTAAAGTTCAAAATTCCTTTTGATCGAAGTATGTCCTGACCTTTTGTCCTTAGTAAGTTTCCAAACCAATCTTGGAACTTATCCATATCTAATGGTGTATCAGAGACAAAGGATAAGCTAGTAACATCATCATCATGTTCATGATCATGATCTGATTCTAAAAAATCAGGTTCCACTTCTAAGATACGGTCCAAACTGAAAGCATTAAGTCCAACAACTTCATCTAATGGAGCAGAACAACGAGTTGTATTAATTATTTTGGCAAAAGGATTAATTTTTTTAATCCGTTCTTTAACTCGATCTAATCCACTTTCATCTACTAAATCAACTTTGTTTAATAAAATAACATCGGCAAAAGCAATTTGCTCCTCCGCTTCATGATGTTCTGTTAATTGAGAACTTAAATGAACAGCATCTGCCACTGTAACAATAGCATCTAACTTTGTACGATCAGCAACATCTTGATCAACAAAGAAGGTTTGTGCTACTGGTGCTGGATCTGCTAAACCAGTTGTCTCAACAATAATTGCATCAAGCTTATCAGCACGTTTCATCAATCCACTTAGAATTCTAATTAAATCACCTCTAACAGTGCAGCATATACATCCGTTATTCATTTCAAATACTTCTTCGTCTGCATCAACAACAAGGTCATTATCAATTCCCTGCTCTCCAAATTCATTTACAATTACGGCATATTTTCTGCCATGTTGCTCAGTTAATATTCGATTTAAAAGTGTTGTTTTTCCTGCTCCAAGAAACCCTGTTAGAACAGTAACTGGAACCTGAGAAGTATTTTCCATTTTTAATTTCCTTTTTAATTAGTTTATAAATTCCACCTTAATACAAGGTGGAATTTTTTTAAATATTAAAAACTAACAGCCTTTAAGCTCGTTACCGAGATTTGATATCAAATTAAAGTATAGTGACTTACCAGGGTCGATGTTTGCACCCAGAGGATCAAAGACACCTGTTTTGATATTCATATCTTCAGCTATAGTCGTGATTATCTTTGGATTAAATTGAGGTTCAGAGAAAATACATTTTATTCCTTTGTCCTTAATAACATCCTGAATATCAGCTATTTGCTTTGCACCCGGTAAAACATCAGTATTTAATGTTAAAGCTCCTGCAGCTCTTACACCAAATCTTTCTTCAAAGTATTGGTAGGCGTCATGGAACACAACAAATTTTGCATCAGAATTAATATCTGTACCAACATCACTAATAAGCTGATCTAAAGCTTTAATTGTTGCTTCTGCATTTGCTTCATATTTGTCTTTATTTGCGGGATCTAAATCACTTAATTCATGAGCTATTTCATGAACCATTTCTTTGGCATTACTTGGATCTAACCATATGTGAGCATCAAACTCTCCATGGTTGTGACCTTCGTGCCCAGCATGATCATCATGGTCATCATGGTCATCATGATCATCATGGTCATCATGATCATCA
>CACLBK010000014.1 GCA_902605135.1 uncultured Alphaproteobacteria bacterium | reverse complement strand
TTCATGAGTAATAATTTGAGATAAATATTCTTGATTGTTTTTAAGCAACTCATGATTTGCTTCCATTTCATTATATGAAAAATACTCGCTTCCAAGAATGCTTCTTTCAGGACCACCCATATCTGGATATTGTTCAAATTCTAAACCCTCACCATTACCCACCATTACCAAAACTCCCCTTTTAGCAAGGACATTTAGTGCATTTTTTCTGGCAATTGCTTTACCAGTTGCATCAATAGCAACATCAGGATTTTTAATTCCATGTTTCTCCATACCCTCCTCTAAAGATTGTTTCGATAAGTCTATAGGTAAGCCACCCATCTTTTCTGCTAAAGGCAATCTAGATGATTTAACATCATTAATCAGAACAGGTAAATCTTTTGCAAAAGTTAATTTACTCATTGCCAGAAGTCCAAGACCGATAGGTCCTGCTCCATTTATTAGTACTGATTGAATATCTTTATGAATTAATTGTGCTCTTTTTGTAGCATGACCACCAGTACCCATAACATCTAAAAGCAATGTAGCATTGATTACATCTACACTTTCATCAACAGGAAAAAAAACATAATCATTTACAAGGTAATATTCACAAAAAGCACCATCAACATTAAATCCATAGTCACAGTTTTTATTTAAACATTGATTAGTTAACCCTAATTGGCAACTTCGACACTTATTACAATAATCATACAAATATACAGCACCCTTCATACCAATTTCAAATTTGGCATTTTTACCTTTTTCTACAATAACTCCTGCTCCTTCATGACCTGGAATGCATTTAGGACTTCCATTGTAAAATTGGTTCCTGTCTGACCCGCACAATAAGTTTGCTTTGGCTTGAATTAAAAGTTGATTGTCACCAGGTGTTGGAATTTTTCTTTCTTCAAAATGTACTTTACCTTCTCCAGAAAATATTGGCACATTCATAAATTCATTTTTCATATTTTTAAGATGAGGAAATTATACTCTTAAAATAAAATTTTTGAAGAAAAATGAAAATAAGCATTAAAGGTAAGTAAGAAATTACATATCCAGCATATGGATATATTGATCTAAAACCTACTTTAGAAAGAGTGACATTTAACATTTGCATATCAGCAGAGTTCATAATGATAAAGGCAAGTAAATAATCTGTCCAGGAAACATAAATAGCAAATATAATTAGTGTAATTAAACCTGGAATAGCTAATGGCATCATAATTGAAAAAAGAATTTTTATTTCTGAACTATCATTTAAAATTGCTACTTCTCTTAAAGATTTAGGAATACTATTAAAAGAGTTGTACATTAAAAAAAATCCAATTGGCAAAACATAAATAGTATAAATAATAATTAACCCTAGATAACTATCATTTAGATTAAGTGTATAGAGTAAAATATATAAAGGAATAATAATTGAATAAACTGGAATTAGAAAAGGCAAAATTAATAAAATAAAAATAAAATTTTTATAAGGTAGCTTTAATAATGAAACTGCATAACCAGCTAAAACATTAATAACTAGTGATAATATTACAGTTCCACTTGTTACAACGATACTGTTAAACAAAGATTGTTTGAAAGTATTTTTATTTGTTCTTACTTCTAAATCCCAAATAGAAAAATAATTATTTAAAGTAAATTGACTAAAGAAATTATCAAACCTAATTTCAGTTGTAGTTTTAAAAGACAGAATTAATATTATTATAATGGGAAATGATATTAAAATAGATAAAACAATATTTATTGTATAATACCAAAATTTATCTCTATAAATAAAAGACATTACTATTATTCTTTAACAGCACTTCCAGTAATTCCTCTGATAAAGTATCTTTGCAAAATTGAATAAATAATAATAATTGGTATAAAACTTATAATTGAACCTGCTGTTAAATTACCCCATTTCATTTCAAACTTAGCACCTCCAAGCGCTATTTTGGCCAGTGTAGTATTAAGCATAATATTTTCTGGGCTGTTTATATAAATGAAAGCTAAAATATAATCATTCCATGAAATATATAAGGCAAAAACCATTACTGTTAATAACCCTGGAACAGCAAGAGGTATCATGATTGTGGACATTATTCTTAATTCTGAAGTCCCCTCCAACAAAGCTACTTCTCTTAATGAGGAAGGAATACTGCTAAAAGCATTTCTCATCATAAAAACGCCAATAGGCAGCATACCTGTTGAATGTAAAAAAATTAAACCAATATGAGTATCTGTTAAGCCAAGAGATTTTAATAATTTGTAAATAGGAATTATTAAAGAAACAGCAGGAATTAATATAGGTAAAATTAATGCAATAAAAATTGCCTCCTTAAATGGTATTCTAAAAAAAGTTAAAGAATAACCAGCTAGTGTTGAAACAATTAAAGATAGAACAATAGTTCCTAAAGTGACTATACCACTATTAAAAAAAGCTCTTTCAATACCTGCTGTTATTGTTGTACTTCCAGATATTTTTTTCTGCAGCTTTGTCCTCATTTCATCATCGAAGTTCCATGTTGTGTCATAGTACTCCCATGTCCAATTATGAGGATAGAAAGTTGGGTTACTTGTAATTAATTCATCTGGCACCTTAACTGAAGAAATGAAAGTCCAGTAAATAGGGAATAATATTACTACTACTAAAGTGTAGTTAATTACATAATACCAATACCAGTCAGATGAATACCTTTTCATGTTATTCTTTTACGGCACTTCCAGTAACTCCTCTAACAAAGTACTGTTGGAGAAAAATATAGAACACAATAATTGGTACAAAACTTATTATTGCACCTGCATTTAAAAGTCCCCAAAAAGTGTCAAATTGAGATCCTGCAAATGTTAATTTCATTAGAAAAACATTTAGCATTTCCATATCAATAGTATTTACAAAGAGAAAAGCTAAAATAAAATCATTCCATGACCCATAAAGAGCAAAAACCATGAGCGTTAAAAGACCTGGTATTGCTAATGGCAACATAACAGTAAACATAATACGTAGCTCACTAGAACCTTCTAACAAAGCTACTTCACGTAAAGATGTTGGTATACTCATAAAAGCATTTCTCATTAAAAAAACTCCTAAAGTTAGCATGCCTGTTGAGTGGATTAAGATTAAGCCTAAATATGAGTTCATCAACCCAAGTTCTTTTACTAATTTATAAAGAGGAATTAAGAGTGATATTCCAGGTATTAAAATTGGCATAATTATAAGCAAAAATATAAAATGTCTAAATGGAGTTCTTAAAATAGTAAGAGCATATGCAGCTAATGTAGAAATAATAGCTGACAGCACTACAGTACCAATAGATACAATTGCACTATTTGTAAATGCAGATCTTACATTACCCCTAGAGCTAGTAGGCTCTAAGTTCCAAATTCTTTCATAACTTTCAAATGTTGGATTTATTGGAAAGAGTGTTGGAGTATTTGTTATTAGTTCATTAGGTGGTTTTATAGATGAAACAAAAGCCCAATAAATAGGAAAGGAAACAAGAATTATCAAAGTGACATTTATAAGATAATACAAATACCAATCTGTTTTATATTTTTTCATTAATGAAATTAAAAGAAATTAATTTTCATTAACCCAAACCAACATTTCATTTTCACCTCTATTAGACCAGCAATAATATGGAATAAATTTAAGTGATGTTTCCATTATGTCTGGTTTATCCTTTAGATATAGATCTTTAGAATCTTTAAATTTAAATCCATTTGCAGTTAAAGAAATAATATTTTCTGAACTTATTTTTTCATCTTTTTCATCAAAATTATTATTTGTATTTAAAATTAATTTATTAAGATCTTTACCATTATCTTTTTCCTCTAAACAATAAAGAATTGGGCCTCTAAATAAGCATGCTCTTCTTACATTGTATCTAACATTTGGATTAGTTCGAACATATCTTGGAGAAAAATCAAAAGATAACTCAATAACATCACCTTTTTGTAAGTTTTTGTTAATTTTGGCATAACCATTTACAATTTCATAATCAATTTTTGATCCATTAAGTTCAATCTTCATATTTTTATCCCATGAAGGAATTCTAAAATAAATTGTAGTTTCATTATTTTTTGAATCTATTACATCAATTTTAGAATATCCTTTATGAGGGAAATCACTTGTTTGATTAATTTTGATGCCTTGAGTCTTATCAATTAAATCTATTTCAGAAGAAATATATTGATCCACAATTAATGAATCTTGATATGAATTATAAATATACATATCCATACTTGCAAAAAGGCGTGTTATATTTGGTGGGCAGCAGGAACACATATGATATTTATCTCTAACACCATGACGTCTACCCTGTGAATGTAAATATCCTGGGACACATTCTAAATAATTATCATAAAAGAAGCCTTCACCATCTAAAGATGTACTTGCTAAAAGCAGATTATATAAACTATTTTCAATAATATCACCGTACTCACTGTTCAATTCTAACTTTGACATTCTGTTAGCAAAATAAATAAGAGCTATAGTTGCACATGTTTCAGCATATGCCATGTCATTGGGTAAATCATAATCATATGTAAATCTTTCTCCAATGTGTGCGCTACCAACTCCACTATGAACATACATTCTTTTATCAACAATGTTTCTCCATAAAGTCTTACATGCATTTAACAGTTTACTATCGTTATTTAATCTTGCTAAATCGGCCATAGCTGTAAACATATAAAGTGCTCTTACAGAATGTCCTTCTGCTGTTTTTTGATCAACAGGTTTTTCATGAGCTTGCCAATAATGAAGATCTCTAAAAGTTTTGCCCATAAAATCTGCATCAAAAGCCATGAAATCTCTCATATTAGAAGGTAGTTTTGAAACGTCTATGTCACCTTCTTTTTCCATCAATTTCTTTTTTTCTTTTACATAGTAATGATCTTCAGCTTTAGAGTGTGTTCCACGTTCATCGATAAAATAAGTCGCTAAATCTAGAAATTTTTTATCATTTGTGTGCTCGTATGCCTTAACTAGAGCAAGTTCTATTTCTTGATGACCAGGGTAGCCCCTCATCTTACCCTCTTCTCTTCCAAATTTAGTAATTATGTGATCTACATATCTTTCCATTGCATCAAAAAATTTTGAATTACCTGTCGCTTTGTGATGTTCAATTGCAGACTCTAGTAAATGGCCAGCACAATATAATTCATGCCTGTCTCTTAAATTGGTAAATTTATTATCTGGTTCATGTCGTGAAAAAAAATAATTTAAATATCCGTCCTCTTCCTGATTAGCGATGATTTTATCAATTATAGAATCCATTTTTTTTTCTAAATCTTCATCTTTTTCTTGTTGTATGGAGAAAAAAGCACCTTCCATTAATTTAGCTAAATCTGATTCCCAAAAAATATGTGGTCTTTGTTTCACAGGATCATTATCACCAGTCATTGCTCGAACTCTTCCAGTATCTTCAAAAGATTTCATAACTGCAAACAATGAAGTATTTTTATTTAATTCTTTTCTTTTTTTCCAAAAACCACCATTTATTTTTGTATCTACAATGTTCATATTCTTAGCCTTTCTTCACTATTAATATCAAAAAAGTAACAGTCTTCCTTATTGAAATTTAATTTTAAAACCGAATCAATATCATACTGTGTATTTTTATCTGTTTTGACAATTATGTTTTGATTATTTGATTTGAATGTTACTAGATTTGCCTCACCGGTTAATTCGACAGAATAAACTTTAGCAGATCCATTATTTGTATCAGTATCATTAACTATTTGAATTTTATCAGGCCTGACTCCAAGGGTAATATCACCTTCATAATCAATATCAAAAGATGTTATTAAACTATCAGAAATAAATTTTTTATTTTCTATTCGACCATCAATCAAATTCATTGCAGGTGAACCAATAAAACCAGCAACAAATTTTGAAGAAGGATCATCAAATATCACCTGTGGTTTATCAAACTGCAAAAGTTTACCATGATTCATAACAGCAATTCTATTTGCAAGTGTCATCGCCTCTACTTGATCGTGGGTTACATAAATTGTTGTCACACCAAGTCGGTGATGAAGATTTTTTAATTCTGCTCTTGTGGTAACTCTTAAAATTGCATCAAGATTTGATAATGGTTCATCCATTAAAAATACTCGTGGTTGACGAACAATAGCTCTAGCGAGTGCTACACGTTGTCTTTGTCCACCAGACAATTCTGCTGGTTTACGATGCAATAAATCTTGTAATTCTACAAGAGATGAAACTTCTTTAATTAGTTTATCGTGCTCTGAACTAGGAATTTTTTTCATTTTAAGAGGATAGGCAATATTATTTCTAACAGTCATGTGGGGGAAAAGACTATAATTTTGAAATACCATTGATACATCTCTTTTTCTTGGATCAACATCGTTTACAACTTCGTCACCAATTTTTATCTCACCATCAGTTATATCTTCTAAACCAGCTACAAGACGCATAGTAGTTGTTTTACCACAACCTGAGGGTCCTAAAAGAACTACAAATTCGCCCTCATTAATATGGAGATTTACTTGATCTACAGCAGTAACATCACCCCATTTTTTTGTAACATTTTTTAAATCTACAGAATACATACATCCCCCCTATTCTTTTACTGCGCTTCCTGTAACTCCTCTTACGAAATATTGTTGAAGAAAAGTATAAAAAATTATTATTGGAAGAAAACTAACAATTGAACCTGCAGTTAAACTTCCCCATTTCATTTCAAATTGAGATCCACCTAATGCAATTTTCATTAATGAAATGTTTAACATTGTATTTTCAGGTGAATTTATAAATATAAATGCATAAATATAATCATTCCACGAAACATACATAGCAAAAACCATAACTGTTAAAAGACCAGGAATTGCTAAAGGTAACATAACAGAAGTAATAATTTTTAATTCGCTTGAACCTTCAAGCATTGCTACCTCTCTTAATGAGGAAGGTATACTATTAAAAGCATTTCTCATCATAAAAACTCCTAAAGGCAACATTCCACAAGTATGAATTAAGATTAAACCTAAATGAGAATTAGTAAGTCCTAAATCTTTTAATAACTTATACAGAGGTATTATTAGAGAAATACCTGGAATTAAAATTGGTAAAATTACTAACAAGAAAAAAAAATTTTTTAAAGGAGTTTTTAAAACAGTAAGAGCATAACCACCAAAGGTACAAACTATAATAGTTAGTATAATTGTTCCAGCTGATACTATTGCACTATTTATAAAAGGTCTTTTAACACCTTCACCATCAAGTCGAAATTTGCTTTCAATTTCAACACCTGCAGAATCTGAGTCTTCTGTTTCAGTATCTTGAAGTCTTTTGAGTCTATCAAAATTCCAAATTTGATCATAATACTGTAGAGTTAAATCATGAGGATAGAAGGTAGGCTCACTAGTAATTAATTCACTTGGCTTTTTAAATGATGAAATAAGTGTCCAATAAATTGGAAAAATAATTATTATAACTAAGGTATAGTTAATCGCATAATACCAATACCAATCTGATGAGTAACGTCTCACTTAGTAATTCTTTCTAAACAAACGTAATTGAATTACGGTTAGAACAAAAAGTATTATCATAATGATTACACCAAGTGAAGCTGCAGGACCTAATTTGAAATAATCAAATCCCATATCAACCGTATGCATTACAAGTGTTTTAGTAGAATTTGAAGGACCACCTCTTGTCATGATGACAAATTGTTCATAGGCTTGAATTGAACCAGCTATGGATAAAATTAACGCTAGAGCAATTGAAGGTCTTAGAAGAGGAAGTGTTACATTCCAAATTGTTTGCCATCGTGAGGCTCCCATTAATTTAGATGCCTCATAATAATCATCTCGTATAGCTTGTAATCCGGCTATCAAAATAATCATTTGGATGCCAGAAAATTTCCATGTGACCATAGCATTTACAGCCCACATCGATGATGTGCCTGTTTTCCAAACGTTAAGATTTTTCTTTTCTCCACCAAAACCAAAAAATTCTAATGCATAAATAATAACTCCATACATTTCACTATAAAGCCATAACCACACATAACTAGCTGTGGCAAAAGACATAACTACAGGTAAAAAATATATACTTCTAAAGAAAGTCGTTCCCCAAGCTTTTGCGTTACATAAAAGCGCGGTTCCAAGAGCAACAATAAATAGCATTGGTGTTACAGTTAAAGTATAAACAAAAGTAAATTTTAATGACTCCCAAAAACGTTCATCCTGGAACATAAAAATATAGTTATCTAGGCCTACCCACTTTGGCTTTCCAAAAAGTGGCCACTTGTGAAAAGACATGTAAAAAGAATTTACAAGTGGGTAAAGAAAAAAAACTGCAAGTAAGATTAATGCAGGCGAAACCATTAAAAGACCGACAAGTTGTTCTTTTCGTAATCTACTCATAAGTTTCGCCTACAATACTTTATATATTAATGACCAGCATCAATAATTTTTTGCATGATAGCATTTTGCTCATCAAGAACTGTCTGGACATCTTCACCAGCAAAAATTCTTTGATTTGCAACTTGCCATGGATCCATTAACTCTTGATAAACAGTCGTATATGGAACATCTCCAACTGTAGATGCATTAGCAAATACCATGTGATCATCTGTTAGATATGGATTACCTTCAAACAGATCAGCACGAATTGGTATACCACCATTTTTAGTATACACTTCGATTTGACCAGCCTCAGATAATACATATTCAATATACTCAAGGGCAGCTTCTTTAGCACCAGTTGTAACTGGAATTGCAATTAAGTCGCCTCCGATAAATGCTGAGTTACTAGAACCATCACTACCCATAAATGCTGTAAATCCAGCATCAACTTTTTCTGTGTGATCTTTAACAACATTAATCATGAAGTTTCCTGTGCCAATCATTGCAATATCACCTGCAAGGAAACCATCTTGTTTATCTGGCCAATCCCAAACATCAACGTTTTCTGGAACACAACCAATATTAATTAAATTTTGGTAATGCTTAAACCATTCAACTGTTTTTGGATGATTTAACTCAGCTGTTTTACCATCTTTACTCACCCATGAACCACCATTTGCCCAAGCAACTGGCATACCTGTAAAGATCATACCACCATAACTTTTTGAAGGCCATGCCATCATTAGTTGTCCTTTGGCAGCAAAGTCTTCACACATACTTGCCATCTCTGCCCAATCCTTAGGAGGAGTTGGCATAAGTTTTTTATTATAAACATATCCTGATACGTCAGCAGCATTTGGTGCAGCAAAGTGTGTGCCATCATAACTTCCTAGTGCAAGCATTGGACCATTTAATTGATCATAATATGGTTGTGACTTTAAAAAATCAGTCATGTCTTCTAAAGCTCCAATTGCAGCATAATAAGGTACATTAATTAAATCTATATTTGCAACATCAACTCTTTCACCAGCGGCTAGAGCGGCAGTAAATTTGACCTGAAAGTCAGCGTGTCCAATTAAGTTATTAATAGCGACAATATCTTTTCCTTCATCAGCCATTTTTTTATTAAAACCCTCAACCATCCAATCAGACCAGCCACCCCTACTCCAAATAATTAATTCTTCAGCGTAAGAAGTTTTAGCGAAAGGAAGAATAGTTAAAGAAATCAAAAATAATTTAATAAGTAATTTCATATTACCTCCCAATATTTTATTAAGTAAATATTAACTAAAATTGAAAAAATTACTAGTAAATTGAAATAATAATTATTATTAATTATTTATGGCGTTAATATTGCTATTTTTTGATATTTTGGCATTATTTCTTTCACGGTAAGTGATTAAAAGAACAGAGGAAAATACAACAATACCTCCTATCCATGTCCACAAATCAGGTATTTCATTAAAAGAAAAATAACCAATACCAGATCCAAAAATTAAACCTGTAAACCAGATTGGCTGTGTAACTGATAAATCAGCATATTTGTATGCTAGACCAAGACACAAATGTAAGATTGTTCCAGAGATTGCACCTATGAATACATAAATTATTGAAGTTAAAGAAGGTGTGTCCCAAAAAAATAACGCAAGTGGTAAAGCAAAAATTGTCATTAATGTATACTGGTAAGTAACCATTGTAATTGGAGAATCATCTTTTGAAACAAATTTTGATAAAATTATTATAAAAGACCAGAAAACTAGAGAGACTAAAACCATTACTGTTCCTACATTAAACTGAGCAATACCTGGTCTTATAATTATCAATGTACCTATAAATCCTACAACTAAAGCTAAGATACGATAGTTGTAAATTTTTTCTCTAAAAATTAAAAAACTTAGTAAAACTACAAGTATAGGGCTTAGAAAATTCATTGCCTTAAATTGTTCAAGTGGAACATAAATAAGAGCGCCAAATCCTAAAATCATAACAGGGATATTAAATAATCCACGAAGAAGATAGAATTTTAGATTTTTGGTTTTATAGTTTACAAAATTATTTTTTAGTAAATATGGAAAAATAATTATAAAACCAAAAAAAAATCTTAAGAAACCAATAGTATAAACATTAGAATCATATTGAGCTGCTCTAATTAATGATTCCATTAATACTGCAAAGAAAGAAGCTAAAGCAGTCAACAAAATTGCTTTAATATTATTATTCATTAAACAAATTAAAGCTTAATAGGAATAGAATGCTTTGCGATATCTTTTTTTAAATAATTTTCCCGGTATGTTATAATTAATATTGAAGAAAAAATTATTAAACCACCAATTATCGTCCAAATATCAGGAATTTCATCAAAAATTAAAAAACCAAATAAAGAAGCAATTAATAATCTTGAAAAATTAACAGGCTGAAGGACAGATAAGTCTGTAAGTTTATAAGCTGTATTAATACATAAATGAACAATTGTTCCAGCTATACCTGCACAGATTAAATAATAAATAGTATCTATCGATGGTGATTGCCAAAAGTAAAGTGCTATAGGAAAAGATATTAATGTTACAATAGTGTATTGATAAGAAAGAATTGTAAAAGGACTGTCTACTCTTGCGGCAAATTTTGTAATTATAACTACTACCGACCATATAGAACAAGAGCACAAAACCATATATGCACCTACATTTATGCTTACTATACCAGGCCTCAAAATTACAAGCACACCAATTAATCCAATTATTAATGCCACTATACGAATTAGATAAATTTTTTCTTTTAGAAAAATTACACTGAGTATAACTACAATAATTGGACTTACAAATGTAATCGCTTTAATCTGCTCCAAAGGAATAAATTTTAAAGCAGAAAATCCTAGTAACATCATAGGAATATTTAGAATACCTCTTGTTAAATGTATTTTCAAATTTGGAGTTTTAAAGTTTTGAAATTGATAATAAAAAATAAAAGGAGAAATTAAAATAAATCCAAAAAAAAATCTTAAAAAACCTGCAGTATAAACATTTACATCATCAAGTGAAATTTTTAATAATACATTCATCGTAACTCCAGAAACAGAAGCTACTAATGCTAATATTATAGCCTTAGTATTGTTAGTCATAAAAATTATTTATATAAATGGTAAATCGCAAATTTCCCCAATACATTCTTTATCATTTATAACGATATCAAATTTGTGATTAGATAAAAAATATGGCTTATTGATCATAGCAATACCAATGACTTTTTTGAATGTTGGTGAATAAACTGCAGATCTAACTTCCCCTATTATTTTACCATCTATTTTTAAATCAATAGTAGATCTTAAATTTATTTTATCTAAATTAATTTTGACACCCATAATTTTCTTTTCTATTCCAGTATCTTTAATCTTAATTAATTTATCTTTGCCTAAGAAATTTAAATCATTATCAAGATTAACAAATTTATCTAACCCACATTCTAGAGGATTATCGTTAATATCCATATCGTTTCCATATGAGAGTAATGCACCTTCTATTCTTTCAATTAAATGAGGGCAACCTGGTTTTACATTAAATTCTTTTCCCTCTTCAAATAACAAATCATATAGTTCTAAGCCTGAATTTGTGTCTTCAACATAAATTTCAACACCACCTTGTTTTGACCAGCCAGAACGAGCAATCAAATGTTTAGAATTTTTAAAATTAAAATATTTAAAATTATAAAATTTTAAATCTAAAATTTCATTTCCAAAAATTTTCTCTAATAAATTAAAAGCCTTAGGACCTTGTACAGCCATAATATTTACATCGGGTTCAGAAATAGAAACATTCAATGTTTTTCCTATTGCAAGACCTTTGGCAAATAACATAAGATCTGAATCAGCAATTGATATCCACCATCTTTCATCATCAAACTTAAGTATTACAGGATCATTTATCATCCCTCCATTTTCATCAATTATAGGGGAATAATAACATTTACCTGCTTTAGCCTTACTAAGGTCTCTACATGTCATTAATTGTACAAGTTGGTATGCATCCTTACCTTTAATTTCTATTTGTCTTTCAGCAGCAACATCCCAAACCTGCACATGTTCTTTAAGGTGATTATAGGAATCTTCTAAAGTGTCTCCAAAACTCGCAGGTAGAAGCATATGATTATAGATCGTATATGACTTAACACCCTGTTTCTCAATACGAGAAGAATATATTGTACTTCTCAATCTTCTTGATTTTGAAACAACTTGAATCGACATGGGAAATTCGTATAAATATTTGTTTGAGCTAAGTCTACAATTAAATGAATTAATATTTTTTAATATTTTAGAATAAATAATTGTAAGCAAAATAAAAAGATAAAACAACTAATACAATAGCTACCCAAATAGATAAGTTAGTAAAAAAAGTTTTGAAATTACTATTAGAGCTTAAGAAAGAAGGTAGAACTAATAAGAGAACCCCAATCATATAAATAATTGGAACTAGCTTATCCATTTACTAATATTTTTCCTTATCAATCAGTTCGCTAACAAGTAAATTGCCATATCCTTTTTTTGAAGCTTGTTCGTAAAACGATTTTGCCATTTTTGAGAGTTTGTTAGCATTCGGTAAATCTGAAACAAGGTCATTAATATAATTGAAATCTTTGTATGTATTATCTACAGAAAAAACATACCCTTTGTAATTACCTTTTATAGCTTTATCTGCAATTCTATCTAAAGCTCCTGAATTTCCAGAACCTAATCTAGCAACGTCACATAAGAGCTTAATATTAATGTCTAATTTTTTAGCAGACTTAAAAAATTCAATGACACTAGTTGTAGTCATTAATGATAAAAAGTTAGATAATAATTTTGCAGAAGATGCCTTTGACACATCTCCAAAATTAAAAACTGACTTACAAAAAGAATTTAGGTATTTTTTACATTTTAAGAAATTATTTTTTTTACCACCATATATACCACCTAATATACCCTGTTCACTTTGAACTGGGCCGCCCATAACTCCACAAAAATTATAACTTATTTTTTTTGATTTAAAAATTTTGTCCATTTTAAAAGCACCATTTTTATTATGTGTTGTTAAATCAATTACAAGTGTTTTGGTATCAAGTTGTTCTTTAATTTTGTTTGCAACATTTATAGCAACAGGTGTATTTGTTACACATATCATTAAACAATCAAGTTTTTGTTTTTTGATTTTATTATATGATTTTAATTCTTTTGCCCCAATTTTTTTTAATTTGTTTACAGGTTTTCTATTTTTATGAGCAAATATAAATACATTATGTTTTTTTAATAAGTTTTTTGCCATACCATAGCCCATATAGCCTACACCTATAAATCCCACATTGCTCATGAAAATAACTATAGTGAAAAAATTATTATTTAAAAGTGAATTATCAAATTTAATTATTTCTTGATGCAAAAAAAGAAACTATTAAAACAATAATTAAAAGTGGAACACATAGAAGATTTATAACAGTCCAATTTGAAAAATATAATAGAAAACCAGCAGATAAAGATCCTATACCTTGAGTAGAAAAAACAATAAAATCATTTAGACCTTGTGCTGTAAATTTATCCTTTTCTTCGTAAGAAACAACCAACAAACTTGAGCCTGAAACAAATAAAAAATTCCAGCCAACACCAAGTAATATTAAGCCTAACATATAAGAATAATAAAAATCAAAGAATGTATTAGTTAATATACTTAAAAATAGAATAACTACACCTGCATATATAATATTGGTATTACCAAACTTTTTAATTAAATCTCCAGAAAAAAGAGAGGGTAAAAACATACCAATAACGTGAAGTTGAATCACAATACTGGTCTCAAATAAAGTGAACTTGTTTACAAGATGCATATGCAAAGGCGTAGCAGTCATAATTATAGCCATTGTAAAATAACCAAGACCAGCACTTACGATTGATTGAATTATTTTAATATTCTTTAAAAGTTTAAAAATTGTTTCAATTTTTAATTTGCTATGCTCATTAGTATTTCTAATATCTTCATAGAAAAAAAGAATAAAAAAAGGAATAATAGCAGTAAAAGATAAAAAGATATAACTGCCCAAAAAAAGATTATTTGGAAAAAAATCCTTAAAATATTCTGCAAAATTTGAAGAAAGTAATGCCGAAATAATCCCTAATAATAAAATTATAGAAATAGATCTTGGAATAAATTCTTTTTTAACTGACTCAGAAGCGGCAAATCGATACTGATGAATAAAAGCCTGCGAACTACCAATTAAAAAATTGCCAATAGCAAAAATAAAAAAATTCTGTAAGTAAATTGCAATAGAGCAAAGAATTAATGCAAAACAGCTTAAAACAGATGAAAATAAAAAACCTTTTTGCCTTCCCCATATACTCATAAATCTAGATGCAATAGGCGCACTAATAGCTATTCCTATAATCATTAATGTCATAGGAAGTGTTGCTAATGAATCTTTTAGCATTATTTGAGAGGTTATGATTCCACCTAGTAGAACTACTGCCATAGGTGGAAAAGCTGCAATAGTAGAAGAAAGGCAAATAATAATAAAGTTTTTATTAAGCATGAAGAATAGTTAATTAATGCGTTATATTAATTCTGTCAGATGTCACTCTTTGATTTAAATTCAATAAATAAGTGGACCAATAATTACTATTGAGATAAAAAAAATGATGGTTTCTAGTCATGATTATTTTGCAGATAAAAGAAATGATAAAGTAAAGATTTATATAAATGGTAAATTTTATAAAAGAAAAGATGCAAAAGTTTCAGTTTTTGATTCATCAGTTTTATTAGGAGATGGAGTTTGGGATTCATTGAGATATCATGAAAATAAATTTATTTTCCTAAAAGAACATTTAGATAGATTATATAAAGATGCAAAATTAATTGATTTAAAAATACATTTGTCACGAAGAAAAATTTCAGAAGCTCTTAAAAAAACAATTCAAATTAATAAAATGGAATCACATGTTCATTTAAGAATTATAATTTCGAGAGGTATTAAATCAACCCCCTATCAATCCCCGAAAGTTACGATAACTCAACCAACAATAATAATAATTCCAGAATATAAAATACCGGATAAAGAAATTTATAAAAAAGGATTAAGATTGGTAACAGTAAATACTATAAGAGGGTCTATTAATGCACAAAATCCTCAAATAAATTCACTAAGTAAATTAAATTGTATTTTAGCTTGTATTGAAGCTAATAAAAAAGGCGGTGATGAAGCTCTTATGTTCGATATTAATGGAAATATTGCAACTAATAACAGTACGCACTTTTTTTATATTAAAAATAATACCGTATTTACCTCCACTGGTAAGTATTGTGTAACTGGTATTACCAGACAAAAAATAATTGATTTATGTAAAAAAAATAAAATCAAAGTAAAACAAAAAAATTTCAAATTAAAAGATGTTTTAAATGCTGATGAAGCATTTGTTACCGGTTCTTTTGCAGGTATTGTTCCTGTAAATTCAATTAATAGAAAAAAATTTTCATTGAACAAGATTCCAGTAACAACGATATTATCTATTTTGTATAAAAATTTATTTTAAATGATTAATATATATATGTGGTCTGGGCCAAGAAATATTAGTACTGCATTAATGCGATCTTTTGAAAATAGAAAGGACACAAAGGTTTGTGATGAGCCTTTTTATGCATATTATTTAAAAAAAACTAACTTAAATCATCCAATGAAAGATGAAATTATAAATCACTATCATACCAATGAAGATGAGGTTATTAATTTAATCACTAAAGAAGATAATAAGTATAAAATATTTTATCAAAAACATATGACTCATCATATTTTAGATGAAACAAGCTTAAATTGGATCGATAAAGGTATAAATTGCTTTTTAATCCGTCATCCAGCTAAAGTAATTATCTCATATTTAAAAAAAAATACTTTAAAATCAATTCAAGATGTAGGTTTTAAAAAACTATATGAAATTTTTAAATTATTAAATTCAAAAGAGCCCATAATAATAAACTCTGATTATTTGTTAGCAAATCCTGAAAAGTATTTAAAAATTTTGTGTCATAAATTAAATTTAGATTTTGATCAAAACATGCTTAATTGGCCAAAAGGCTATAGAGATACCGATGGCATATGGTCTAAAGTTTGGTATCAAGATGTAATTTCCTCTACTACTTTTAACACAAAAAATTCTAAAGAATATATTGTACCAAAAACTTATGAAAATATTTATAAAGAATGTTTAGATATATATGAAGAAATTAATAAGTATGCAATTAAAGTATGAATAAAGAAGATATTCAAGAAGCGTCAAAAATTTTATTTGAACATAGATTAAATAAAACTGGCTTAATTTCTTTAAAAAATCTAGAACCTCAAACAATTGATGAAGCTTATGCAATTCAAGATAATTTAAAACTTAGATACTTAGAACTGAAAGATAATATTTGTATTGGTAAAAAAATTGGCGCCACATCTCTAACAGCACAAGAAGTTTTAAATATGAGCGAACCTTTTTATGGAAATTTATACAGCAGATACAGTTTAGTTAATGCAAAAAAGTTAAATGCTAAAAATTTTTTTGAACCATATGCAGAACCGGAAATAAGTTTTAGAATTAAAGAAGATATAGATATCTCGAAAGCTCCCTACACTATAGACGATATAGATTTATTATTAGACGGATTAGTATGCTCAATTGAAATAAATGATTTTAGATTTGCAAAACCATTACCTGAAATTGGTGCAAGAAATGTTATCTCAACAAATGGGGCATCTGAATTTTGGTTACGTAATGGAAAAATATATAACATTAATGATGTCAATCTCAATGATCTTGAGGTCACACTATTTATAGATAACAAAATAATGGACTCAGGAAATACCAAAAATGTCTTAAATAACCCTTTAAATGCCGTTTTATGGCTAATCAATAATCTTGCAAAAAAAGGGGAGATACTTCTAAAAGGTCAATTTATTTCTTCTGGCTCATGCACCAAGCCATCAAAGATTTATTCTGGTAATAAAATAAAGGCTCAATTTGAGCAACTAGGAGATATTGAATTTCAATTTATTTAAATTATTTTTCTAATATGGCTACTAAAGTTTATTTTAATAATTCATGCAGCATTTGTAGGTTTGAGATAAACCATTACAAAAAACAAGAAAATAGTCTTGAATGGATTGATATTAGTACAGAGAAAAAATCAAAAAAAGATACTAATAAAAATGCTAAAGAATTGCTGAGACGCTTACATACTATCAAAGATAATAAAGTTTATAGTGGTGTTGACGCATTTATTGAAATGTGGTCAGAAATTCCAAGATACAGTTTTTTGGCTCAAATAATAAGAAAACCTATAATTTATCACATTTCGTGGTTTTTATATGAAGTTTTTGCACTATTTCTGTTTTACAAAAACAAGAATCAGCTAAATAAAATAGAAAGAATATAGATGAATACTTATTTTGAATTATTAGAGAAAATTGTCCTTTCAATTTTAATCATTTGTACAATAATTGCTATTGGAATGGAAATACAAGGTATGTTTCTCGTTTATAGAGTTACACTAGCAGATATTCTTTTATTATTTATTTACATAGAAATAATTGGAATGATTAAAGAATATTGGATCTCAAAAGTAATAAGAATGAGCTATCCACTGTTTATAGCAATGACAGCTCTTGCAAGAATGATAATTATGCAGAGAAAAGATGTTGATCCCTCAGCTTACGTATATGAGTCTGTAGCAATTTTAATTATAGCAACTGCGATTGTAGTTTTAAGAGTTCGTCATATGGATATACTCAATAGACGTTCTAAGAAATTATCTGACGATTAAATAATTCCATTATGTTTGAATCAAATATCAGATTTGCTGAGAAGCAACTCTTATCCTATTTACCAAAAACAGGACAATATTATGAAAAAAATAGAAATTTTAGCGAAGATAGAAATAATAATAAAACTACATCATTATTATCTCCCTTCATAAGATATAGACTAATTTCCGAAGAACAAGTTCTAAAAAAAGTTTTAGAAAAATATGAATTTAGAGATTGTGAAAAATTTATCCAAGAAATTTATTGGAGAACGTATTGGAAAGGTTGGCTTGAACATAGGCCATCAGTTTATTCTGATTATTTAGAAGAGAGAAATAAATTAATTGAAGAATTTGGTAATAAAAAATTTTATTTAAATGCAATTTCTGGAAATACAAATCTCTCATTTTTTAATAATTGGGTAAATAATCTTAAAGAAAATGGATACTTACATAACCATGTAAGAATGTGGTTTTCTTCAATTTGGGTTTTTACTCTTAATTTACCATGGCAACTTGGAGCAGATTTTTTTATGCAACATTTATTGGATGGTGATCCTGCTTCTAATACTTTATCATGGAGATGGGTTGCGGGTATACACACTAAAGGGAAAAATTATTTAGCAAGAAAAAGTAATATAGAGAAATATAGTAATATTAAAATATCTAGTAATGAAATTTTAAATGAAAATGTATATCCATTAGTTGAAGAAAAAATTTATAATGTAAATGAACTACATTTAAATTCTGATTATAATCTAGAAGAGATAAAAAATATTTTAATACCAACTGATGAGTTAAATATTCTAAAAGATTTAAATCTTAAAAAAGCGAATGTCTTTACAGGTTTACCACTAGAAGATTATAATGATCACAATTATTCCAAAAAAATATTCAAACATATAAGAAGTATTTGTATTTCATCTTTTAATGATGATGATTTTTATAAAAATACTAAAATTGATATTGAATTTGAAAATTATTTTGAAAATTTAGATAAATGGATAAAAAATTTTAAAATTCAAGAAATATATTTACCCTATGTTACTAAGGGAAATTGGAAAAAAATTTATAAAAAAATAATTACAAAATACCCGTCTATTAATTTTATAATTTTTAATAGAAAATACGATGTTAATAGTTGGATTTTTTCAAAAAAAGGTTATTTCAAATTTAAACAAAATATTCCAAACCTTATTACAAAAATTTAAATTATGAAGAATATACTTGAGATAAATAATGTAACTAAATTTTATAAAAATTCAGTTAAGGCATTAGAAAAAGTAAATCTCAATATTAAAGAAGGAGAAATATTTGCTTTACTTGGACCAAATGGTGCAGGAAAATCAACACTGATAAATTCAATTTGTGGAATAGTAAATTTCAATACAGGAACTATAAAAATAAATAATATGGATATTATTAAAAATTATCGAACTACTAGAAAAATGACAGGTATTGTTCCTCAAGAATTAAATCTTGAATCTTTTGAAACTGTCTGGAATAATGTTAATTATTCAAGAGGTCTTTTTGGTAAGAAGCCAGATCACAATTATATAGAGAAGCTTTTAAAACAACTATCTTTATGGGACAAAAAAGATAGTAAAATTAAAGAACTATCGGGTGGAATGAAAAGAAGAGTCCTGATAGCTAAAGCTTTATCTCACCAACCAAAATTATTATTTTTAGATGAACCAACAGCTAGTGTTGATGTCGAGTTACGAAAAGATATGTGGGATGTTGTTAAAAAACTAAATGAAGATGGAGTAACAATTATTTTAACAACACACTATATCGAAGAAGCGGAAGAGTTAAGTGATAGAGTGGCAGTGATTAACGACGGTAAAATAATTTTAGTAGATGAAAAAGATAAATTAATTGAAAAACTTGGAGAAAAAACGATAAAAATTGAATTACTTGAACCTATTAAAAAAATAAATGGTAATTTATCTAAATATAATTTTACTTTAGACCAAACAAATAAAATTATTTCACATACTTATAATTTAAACTCAAATACAACTGATATTACTGAGCTTCTAAATGATGTAAAAAAAGATGGTTATGAAATAAAAGATATTAATACTGAGCAAAGTTCATTGGAAGAAATTTTTATTAAACTAATAAAGGAAAATAATAATGAATTGGTACGGAATTAAAGCAATATATATTCATGAAATGGAAAGGTTTAGAAGAACCTTATTTCAAAGTCTTGCCTCGCCAATAATTACAACTTCTCTTTACTTTGTAGTTTTTGGTTCAGCAATTGGATCAAGAATTACAGAGATAGATGGGATAAATTATGGTTCTTATATTGTGCCTGGAATGATTATGTTAACTATCTTAACTCAATCAATTTCAAATGCATCTTTTGCTTTCTATTTTCCAAGATTTACAAATACCATATATGAAATACTTGCTGCTCCATTGTCATCATTTGAGATAGTGCTTGGTTTTGTGGGAGCTGCGGCATCCAAATCTTTAATAATAGGATGTGTTATAATTGTAACGGCTAATTTGTTTGTAGATGTGAGAATAGATCACCCTCTTCTTATGATATTTTTTTTAATTCTAACATCCATAACTTTTGCTCTATTTGGTTTTATAATAGGAATGTACGCTGAGGGTTTTGAAGGTTTACAGATTATTCCAATTCTAGTAATTACACCATTAGTTTTCTTAGGAGGAAGTTTTTACTCTATAAATATGCTTCCAGAGTTTTGGCAGAAAATTTCATTACTTAATCCAGTATTGTATTTGATAAGTGGTTTTAGGTATAGTTTTTATGAAGTCTCTGATGTTTCACTTTTTACAAGCACATTAACTATCCTAACAATTTTAATTGGTTGCATAATATTTGTTACATATACATTTTCAAAAGGATATAGAATTAAAGATTAAATGATTGATAGAAATATAAGTAATGAATTTCAAGAAAATGGAGTTGTGTTACTTAAACAAGTTATAGATTTAGAATGGATTGATGAACTTAAAAAAGGAATTGAGTGTAATTTTGCAAATCCTAGTAAATATAAATGTGTATATGAAGAAATTAATGGGAAAGAAATTTTCTATGATGATTATTGTAATTGGCAAAGAATAAAAGAGTATAAAAATTTTATTTTTAATTCTAATATTGCGAAAATTGCTGGGTTATTAATGCAATCTAAAAAAGTAAATCTATTTCACGAACATGTTTTAATAAAAGAAATAGGATCAAAGAAAAGAACACCATGGCATCAGGATCAAGGTTATTATTGTGTTCAGGGTAAAGATAATGTCAGTATTTGGATACCACTTGATAAAATTGATATTAATTCATCAATGGAATTCATACTAGGGTCACATAAATGGAATAAAACATTTTTACCTACTAAGTTTAAAGGACATGATTACGTTCATAAAGATGAAGAATTTGAAAAAATCCCAGATATTGAAAGTAATAGAGATAGTTATCAAATAATTTCATATAAATGTGATGTAGGTGATGCAATCGCATTCAATTATGCAACAATTCATGCTGCTTATGGCAATAATTCAAAAAATAGAAGAAGGGCTTTTTCAGTAAGATTTACTGGTGATGACGCAAGATATATTAAAAGGAAGGGTGAAATGTCCCCCCCATTTCCAAATATTAGTCTAAAAAATGATGAAGTTTTAGATAGTGAAACTTTTCCAATCTTAATTTCTTCTTAAAAAATATATTAAAGGAAGAGCAGTAGCGTACATTATTAAACTATAAATTGCTGCAGGTATTAAATAAACTGTACTTGCAAAGAAAGTATTAGCTACAACAATTGCTAAAGTTCCATTTTGTAATCCAACTTCCATCAACCAACACCTGAATGTTTCTTTTGATGATTTTAAAGTATTAGATAATAAATAAACAATAATCATCATTATAATGTTTAAAAATAACATAACCAAACCTGCTTGCGCAAAGTAAGTAATAACATTTTCTCTTTGAGATAATATTGCTCCAATAAGAACTAAAATAAATAAAATTATCGATATATTTTTTGCTATTTTTTCAAATGAAGATAACACTCCACTTAATAGAACACCAACAATAACTGGTATTGTAACAATTAAAAACATTTGTGACGCAACACTAAATAATGACTGTCCCTCATTAATACTACCCATGTCAAGAACACTTAATGATATCATTAATATTAATGGAACCGTAACTACGCATAAAATACTGTTTATTGCAGTTAAAGATATTGAAAGAGCAATATTTCCTTTTGCAAATGATGTTAAAACATTGCTAGTTACACCACCAGGTGCAGCTGCAAGAATCATCACTCCAATAGCTAGCTCGGGAGATAAGGGCCAGAACATAACAATTATTAATGCAACTATTGGAAGAACAATAATTTGAAAAAATAATCCAGTAAGAAAATCTCTTGGTTTAAAGAAAACTCTAGTAAAATCACTGAGATTTAATCCCAAACCCAATGAAAACATAATGAAAGCTAGTGAAAGAGGTAATATTACGTCAGTTATAATTCCCATATTTTTTATTTATCATTTGTAAGCTTATAAAAAAATATAAATTTATTTAGATTTTAGCTAATTGTAATTTTTCAAGCATTTCAATAGGCATTTTTACGATTTTACCATTTTCATTAACAGGAGTAATTAAAATCTTCGAATCAATTAATAAATCTTTTTCTCTAAACATAGATTGATGAAAAATTATTTTTACTTTTGATATTACATGAATTTTTGTTTCAACATTTAATATATCTTCAAAAAATGCAGGTAATTTATAATCTATATCGATATGTTTAACTACAAAGTAAAAATTAAGTGATTGAAGCAAGTTTTGATGATTATAACCTAATTTATATAAGAATTCTGATCTACCCCTTTCTAAATATTTTAAATAATTTGAATGATAAACTCTGCCTGATGCATCAGTATCTTCATAGTAAACTTTAATTTTATAATTCATAAAATTGATCTAAATAATTTTTTGACATTTCAGAAAGGTTAAAACCGATACCTATTGATGAATTTAATAATAAATAACCATCTTTTATTTTTACAGTAGGATTCAAAATATCAGTTCTGAGTGCATTTTCGTTAATATCATATTCTAAAAATCCCCTTTGATTAATTGCAGACATTAAATGTGCTGAAGTAATCAAACCAACAGCACCTCCTAAATAATGTAGATATAACTTATCAGTAACTATTCTATCTTTTAAACTTATTATCTGTGAAATACCTCCATACCTAGCAATATCAGGTTGAAGAAATTTAATTGAGGTATCATTTAATGTAACAAAGTTGTTTATTTGAGTAATATTTTCACCAAAAGCCAAATTTTTATGATTGTTTATTAAATTAATAATTTCATTAAAAGAATTATCAGCACTAATTGGCTCTTCCAACCAATAATATCTGAACTGATTTAATGCTTTAATATTTGAGCTAACTTTATCTATCTTCCATGCTTGATTTACATCAATCATATAATCTTCAGTATTTTTTAAGATTTTTTCAATTGATACTAAACTTAAAAAATCATCTTTTAAATCATATCCAATTTTAATTTTAAATTTTTTAATTCCTAAATTTCTTGCCTCATTTATTCTTTCTTTGTGCTCGTCTCTATTAATACCACTGGCATAAACTTGAATCCTATCTGGTGAATTACTATTAATTAATTTATTTAAAGGTGTTTTTTTATTTTTAGAAAATAAATCCCAACAAGCACAATCTATTCCTGAAATAATATTACTAAAAGCTCCATAATCTCCACTTTGAATTTTTATTGAATTAAATTTTTCATAAAAAAAATTATAAGGATCACTCGGCTTTTCAAAAGCAAAATTTTTAAGTAAATTTGCAAAATAATCCTTAAATATTTCAAATCTATATCTGCCAGCATGATTTGGGAAATTACACCATATTTCTCCAAATCCACTATTGTCATTTTGATCAATCAATTCAATTATTAAAGATGATCTAAAAGTCATCCTACCAAATGATGATAAAACTGGATTTTTATTCTTATACTTAAATAAATTAATTTTGATCTTATTTATTTTAATCATCAAATTAACAAATCATATATTGATTATCTTTTATTTATATAAACTATCAATAATTGACATAATTAAAATCATAATTTTTAAAGAGAAATCCTCGTTATATTGAAAAAAATGCAATAATCACTAAATATTATTACGAAATGACTGATTATTTAGATTCAATAATACAAAGAGATCCAGCTGCAAAAAATAAACTAAGTGTTGTACTTACGTACCCGGGAGTGAAATCTGTTTTTTTTCATAGAATAGCAAATAATCTTTGGAATTTAAATCTTTACACTTTAGCAAGAATAATTTCTCAATTTAGTCGTTTTTTAACAGGAATTGAAATTCATCCTGCAGCTAAAATAGGTAAAAACTTATTTATAGATCACGGTATGGGAACTGTAATTGGAGAAACTAGTGTAATTGGAGATAATGTTACTTTATACCATGGTGTTACACTTGGGGGAATTAGTCCAGCAGAAAATTCCAATGATCAAAGAAATACAAAAAGACATCCAACAATTGAAGACAATGTAATTATAGGATGTGGGGCAAGTATTCTTGGTCCAATTAATATTGGGAGTTGTGCAAGAGTTGGAGCTAATACAGTTGTATTAAAAGATGTTCCTTCATATGCAACAATGGTAGGCAATCCAGTTAAAAAT
Source organism: uncultured Alphaproteobacteria bacterium (assembly GCA_902605135.1). Taxonomy (GTDB): domain Bacteria; phylum Pseudomonadota; class Alphaproteobacteria; order HIMB59; genus CACPNW01. The sequence continues at coordinate 4,146 of CACLBK010000014.1, read as the reverse complement.
ATTAATATTAATAAAGATACTTCATTTAATCCATATGGTGTAAGAGATATTGATGTTAACAAATAATGTTACTCAATTAATTGGTAACACTCCCTTAATAAAATTAAAATACCCCTCAGAGATTTCAGATTGTGAAATATACGGTAAAGCTGAATTTATGAATCCAGCTGGTTCGATCAAAGATAGAACTGCACTCGGTATTATCGAGGATGCTGAACAAAAAAAATTGTTGGAACCTGGTGGAACTGTTGTTGAGGGAACTTTTGGAAACACAGGGATAGGTTTAGCGTTAGTCTGCAATGCAAAAAATTATAATCTAGAAATCGTAATGCCCAACATAACAGTACAATCTAAAAGGGATATACTAAAAAATATGGGAGCAAAACTTCATTTAGTTGAGGCAAAACCATATTCTGATCCTGGTAACTATCAAAAAGTGTCACAGCAATTAGCTAAAGATATTGAAAAACAAACAGGTAAGAAAACTTTTTGGGCTGGTCAATTTGAAAATTTAGCAAACTACAAATTTCATGAAAAATCAACATCTGCAGAAATCTTTAAACAAACAGAGGGTAATATAGATGGTTTCACATGTGCAATTGGAACTGGAGGAACATTAACTGGTGTTAGTGTTGGGCTAAAATCAAAAAATAAAGAAATTATTATTGCTTGTACAGATTCACAAGGATCATCAATGTTTAATTATTTTACTAATGGTAAGCCAGAAAAAAAAGGGGAAGAATCTATTACAGAAGGTATCGGACAAGCTAGAGTAACAAAAAATTTAGAAAATTGCGTTGTAGACAAATCATTTTTTGTTTCTGATCAAGAATGTATGGAAATGCTATTTAAAATTATGAAAACAGATGGATTATTTCTTGGATTAAGTTCTGGAGTAAATATATGTGGTGCAGTGAAACTGGCCAAATCAATGGGTAAGGGTAAAAAAATTGTAACAATACTTTGTGATGATGCAAATAAATATTATGATAAAATGTTTAATAAAGAATACTTAGTTTCTAAAAATTTACCGTATGCTGATTGGATGTAACAATGAATATTAAAGATAAAAAATTTAATTCTAAAGTAATTCATTCAGGTCATGGTGCTGATAAAACTACAGGAGCAGTAATGCCTCCTATTCACCTTTCATCAACTTTCAAACAAAATTCTCCTGGTGACTTTACTTATGAATATGCAAGAACAGGTAATCCAACAAGAGATATTTTAGAAAAGTTATTAGTTGAATTGGAAGATGGAAAGTTTGCTTATGCATTTAGCTCAGGTATGGCTGCAATTTCTGCATTATCAGATGCTTTAGGTAAAAATTATTCAATTATTTGTAGCGATGATGTTTACGGTGGAACCAGAAGAATATTTGATAAAATTAAAACAGTAAATCAAGATGTGGAAGTAATATATACTGATCTTAGCAAAGAAAATAATTGGCAAGGTCATTTAAAAGAAAATACGAAAATGATTTGGGTTGAGACACCTTCTAACCCTCTACTAAAAATTATAGATATAATGAAAATTAGAGAAAACTTAAAAGATGATAATATAATTGTAGTTTGTGATAATACTTTTGCATCACCTTACAATCAACAACCATTAAATATCGGAGCAGATGTTGTAATACATTCGTCAACCAAATATCTTGGTGGTCATTCTGATATAATTGGAGGTGCATTAATTATCAATGATAATAAAATTTTAGCTGATAAAATTAAATATATTCAAAATGCAGTTGGAGCTGTACCCAGCCCTTTTGATTGCTATCTACTTATTAGATCAATTAAAACACTTGCCGTAAGAATGGAAAGGCATAACAATAATGCTCTCGAAATTGCTAATTATTTATTAAAACATCCTAAAATTAATAATGTTTTTTATCCTGGATTAAAAAATAACCCAAGTTATGAAATTGCAAAAAAACAAATGAAGGGATTTGGTGGTATATTATCAATTGAATTAATGGGTGACATTAATTCAGCAAAAAAATTCCTTGAAACAATTCAAATATTTACACTAGCAGAAAGTTTGGGTGGGGTTGAAAGTTTAATAGAACATCCCGCTATAATGACACATGCATCCATTGATAAAAAAATTAGAGAAGATTTAGGAATTTCTGATACTTTAATTAGACTTTCAGTTGGTATTGAAGATATTAAAGACTTAAAGAGTTCCTTAGATGATGCTCTAGAAAATATTTAAATTATTTTTTTCAAATCTGGTGGAGAATAATTAGGACCCTTCATCACTTTACCAAATTCATTATAAATTGGTTTACCTTCTTCTGAAAGTTTACTCATATTACTACGATGAACTTCGTCAAAACATTTATCTAAATCTATGCCAAAAGCAGCGCCTGCACCATAAGTTACAACTAAAATATCAGTTAATGCATCAGCAACTTCCACGATATCATTATCATTGATTGCATCTTTTAATTCATTAAATTCTTCATCAATCAATTTTTTTCTTAATTCTACAATGTTATTTTCTGGGAATTCAGCACTCGTTTTTACTTCTTGACCAAAAGTTGTCATGAATTCTTTTACTTTTTCAAAATTTGTCATTTTATCTCCATCTAATTATTATTTATAAAAAATATCGTTGTAAGTCACAACTATAAAGAGAAAAGATATTATTGTTATCCCCACAGCCAAATAAACTCTTGTAACAAACTCAGGAAGTGAATTAGAAAAAATTCTTCTTATGATAAAATACATTATATGACCACCATCTAAAAGAGGAATAGGAAGCAAATTAAATAAACCTACAAACAAAGAAATAATAATAAATAAAAATAGAACTCCCCTTATTTGATCTAGCATCATTTGATCTGCATTTTTAACGATCCCTATTGGTCCGGCTAACTGATCTCCTAATGTATTTTCTTTGTAAGATTGTTGAAGAAAAGCAAAAGAAGCAGCATAATATGTAGGTATGAATAAAGAAGAATTTTTAATTGAATCAATTAAATTATACTTATCAATAATAGGGTTTTGAGGTGAAGATATTCCAATAATGTGCCTATTTAATTCTTCATTAAATTTTAGATCAAAATTTTTTTCGATTATCTGATTATTTCTTTCTATTAAAATATTTATACTTTGGTTATTTGCAATTGCTTTCGGGATATCAGAAAACTCCTCAATATTAATATTATTTATTTCAAGTATTCTATCTCCTTCTCTAAGATCGTTTTCAAATGCTGATGAATTTTCGCTAACTGATCCAATAATTGGCATTAAACTAACAATTCCAAAGAAGAAAAATATACAGAAAAGAGCAAACCACGCACTAAGAATATTAAAAATACTTCCTGCTAAAAGTACTAATATCTTTTGAAAAAGTGTAAGGGATTGAAAGGATCCTTGTTCATCGTTAGGGTTTGGAGAAAATATATTATCCAGACCTTTTATTTTTACATATCCACCTAAAGGAATTGGAGATAATTTCCATGTAGTGCCATTTCTATCTGTAAATTTTAAAAGTGGTGTACCAAATCCGATTGAGAAATCAGTAACTTCAGCTTTAAACAATCTGGCAACTAGATAATGGCCGTACTCATGTATTGCGACCAATACTAAAAAAACTAAAATCAGATTAATATAAATCATAGTTATTATTAAATTAATATTTTAAATAATTGATAAATAATAATTATCCTGCTTTAACCTCTTCATATTCATCAATTGGAGGACAAACACAAAATAAATTTCTATCGCCATATACATTATCAATTCTACTGACTGGACTCCAGTATTTATTATTTATTAAATAAGCATGTGGGTAGGCAGCATCTTTACGTGAATATTTGTGATCCCAATTGTCAGAAGATACTTCTTCAATTGTATGTGGGGCATTTTTTATAGGATTGTCTACTTTATCAAATTTACCATCTCTAATCATAGTGATTTCATTGTGAATAGAAATCATTGCTTCGCAAAATCTATCTAGTTCCTCTTTTGATTCACTTTCCGTAGGTTCAATCATAAGAGTACCGGGAACAGGAAAAGACATTGTAGGCGCATGAAATCCATAATCGATTAATCTTTTAGCAATATCCTCGTCTGAAATATTTAATTCTTGTTTAAATGGCCTGATGTCAATAATAAATTCGTGTGCTACCATATTATT
>CACLBK010000013.1 GCA_902605135.1 uncultured Alphaproteobacteria bacterium | reverse complement strand
GAGGCAAATGAAAATCTTTCCCATATACATAATAGAATGCCTCTTATTATGTCTCATAATGAGGGTCTTGATTTTCTTAATGATAATGAAAATGAATTTCTACATAAAAACAAAAGTGTTATAGAGGATGATTTAGACTTTTATCCAGTATCAAAAATTGTAAATAATCCAAAAAATAATGATGAAAATTGCCTTAAAGAAATATCTTTATAATATTTAAATTTTTTTATCGCTTTTATAATATTAATCAAATATATAATTTTTTTTTAATGAGCCATTTATTTTATAAACCTGCAAAATCTAGATTACACAGAAGTGAATTGGCAGTTCCAGGCTCTAATCCAAGGATGTTTGAAAAAGCATTAAAATCAAATGCCGATTATATTTTTTTAGATTTAGAAGATGCAGTATCTCCAAATGATAAAATTGATGCAAGAAAAAATGTTATAAATGCAATAAAAGAATACAATTGGAGAGAAGAAGGTAAAACAATCTCTATAAGAATTAACGGCTTGGATACACACTATATGTATCGTGATGTGATTGAAATTATAGAAGAGGTCGGTGATAAGATTGATACATTATTAATTCCAAAAGTAGGCTCATCATCTGATGTATATATGGTTGATTGTATGCTCAATCAAATTGAACAAAATAAAAAATTTAAAAATAGAATAGGTTTAGAATGTTTAATTGAAACAGCACTAGGAATGTCTAACATCCAATCAATTGCAACATCAAGTTCTAGACTAGAAGCATTACACTTTGGAGTTGCAGATTATGCTGCAAGTATGCGAGCAAGAACAGTTGTCATAGGAGGTTTAAATCCTGATTACCCTGGTGATCAATGGCATCATGGCTTATCAACTTTAGTAATGACCTGTAGATCATATGGCTTAAGAGCAATAGACGGACCTTTTGGTGATTTTAATGACAAGGAAGGATATCTGAATGCAGCAAAAAGAGCTGCAGCTATTGGATTTGAAGGTAAATGGGCAATACATCCTTCGCAAATAGATCTAGCTAATGAAGTTTTTTCTCCACCAAAAGATGAAGTAGATAAAGCAAAAAGAATATTATTAGAATTAGAAAAAGCAGCAACTGAAGGAAAGGGTGCTGCTCAGCTTGATGGAAGAATGATCGATGCAGCATCTGCAAGAATGGCTGAAAATATCGTAGATATAAATAAATTAATTCAAAGTAAGTAATGGACATCCACGAATATCAAGCAAAAAAAATATTATCTGATTTTGGCGTCAAAATTCCCACAGGCGGTATTGTTTATAGTCCAGAAAATGCGGAAAATAAAGCTAGAGAAATTGGTGGCTCTAAGTGGGTTGTAAAAGCACAAGTTCACTCTGGAGCTAGAGGAAAAGCTGGAGGAATTATAATTTGTAATTCTCCTTTAGAAGTTGCAGATGCAAGTGATAAATTATTAGGTAAAAAATTAATTACAAACCAAACTGGTCCAGAAGGTAAGATAATAAATAGAATTTATATTGAAGAAGCAACAGATATCAAACATGAATTATATTTAGGCTTAGTTTTTGATAGATCTTCAGAAAGTATAATGGTTGTAGCTTCAACAGAAGGTGGAATGAGTGTCGAAGAAATTTCAAAAGAAAAGCCTGAAACAATTATAAGATCTAAAATAGAGGTAGCAGTTGGTATTCAACAATTTCAAGCAAGAGAAATAGCTTTTGGTTTAGGAATTGAATCCAAATTGATCTCAAGAGCTGCAAATACAATTATAGGTTGTTATAAAGCCTTTAGTGAGCTTGATGCAACAATGGTTGAAGTAAACCCATTGGTTGTTTCTCACCAAGATGAAATATTAGCATTAGATTGTAAAATGAGTTTTGATAATAATGCAATGTTTAGACGAGATGAAATTGCAGAACTTAGGGATAAAACACAAGAAAATTCAAATGAGGTTTATGCCTCTGACAGAGGAATGAATTATGTAAGCCTAGACGGAAATATTGGAAACATTATTAATGGTGCAGGCTTAGCAATGGCTTCAATGGACATGATTAAACTTGCAGGCGGTGAGCCTGCAAACTTTTTAGATGTTGGCGGAGGTGCAACTCCTGAGAAAATAGTTAAAGCTTTTAAATTAATCTCTATGGACACAAAAGTTAAGGTAATTTTAGTTAATATTTTCGCAGGAATTAACAGATGTGATTGGGTTGCAGAAGGAATTGTTCAAGCTTTATCAAAAATTGAAATCAAACATCCTTTAGTTATACGTTTAGCTGGAACTAACGTAGAAAAAGGAAATGAAATACTCAAAAAAAGTAATATAAATTATATTGAAGCATCAACTTTAGAAGATGCAGCGAATAAAGCAGTAAAGGCTCTTGGATAATAATGTCTATAATCATTCACAAAAATACAAAGATTTTAGTGCAAGGTTTTACTGGAAAGATTGGAAGCTTTCATGCTGAAGAAATGATTAAGTATGGTTCAAACGTTGTTGGTGGGGTAACACCTGGTAAAGGTGGTATGACACATTTAAATCTTCCTGTCTTTAATACTGTTAAAGAGGCAGTAGATCAAACAGGTGCATCAACATCAATTTTATTTGTTCCTCCAACATTTGCAGCAGATTCTGCTATGGAAGCGGCTGATGCGGGTATTAAAACTTGTGTTGCTATTACTGACGGTATTCCTTCTCATGATATGGTTAAAATAAAAAGATATATGAGAAGATATCCAAAAGATAAAAAAATGGGATTAGTCGGTCCAAATTGTGCAGGAATAATTAGTCCTGGTAAATCTATGTTAGGTATTATGCCTGGTCATATTTACAAAGAGGGTAAAATAGGAATAGTTAGTAGATCTGGTACGTTGGGATATGAAGCTGCACAACAACTTAAAGATTTGGAAATTGGTGTTTCAACAAGCGTAGGTATTGGAGGCGATCCAATAAATGGTAGTTCATTTAGAGATATAATTGAAAAGTTTGAGAATGATGATGAAACAATTGCAGTTTTGATGATAGGTGAAATAGGCGGTCCACAAGAAGTTGAGGCTGGAAAATTTGCTAAAGAAAATATGAGTAAACCTGTAATTGCGTATATAGCAGGATTAACTGCACCCAAAGGTCGTGTGATGGGGCATGCTGGTGCAATTGTTTCAGCTTATGGTGAAAGTGCAATAGAAAAAGTAGAACTTCTTAAAGAATGTGGAGTTACAATTTCCAAAAACCCTTCTGTAATGGGTGAAACTGTAAAAAAAGTATTAGTAGAAAATAATTTGAATTAATATAATTAAAACATAGTGAAATTTTTATATAAAAACGAATTCTGGATGTTGATATTTTCATTAGGAGTTCTTTATTGGCTTTTTAATCCATCAGTCTTAACAACCTTAGTTATGATTGTGCCACTATTATTAGCTGTAGCTTCACGAAAATAAAGTTAAATTTTAATTTCTTACCGTTGAAGAAATATTTATCATATTTATAGTTAAACAATGAAATTATATCTAATTAGACACGCTGAGTCAGAAGCCAATGCAGCATCAGATTTAGATAATCCAACCTATTATTATGATGCAAAAATTACTCAAAAAGGAGTTGAGCAAGCTAAAAAATTAAAAAATAGAATTAAAAATCTAAAATTTGATAATTATTTTTGCTCCCCTTTAACTAGAACATTAGAAACATTCTCTATTGTTTTTCCATCTAATAAACCTGTAATTGAACCATTAATAAGAGAGCATTTGTACCACTCATGTGATGTAGGAAGACAACCAAAAAAATTAAAAAAAGAATTCAATCATTTTGATTTTAATAATTTAAATGATTTTTGGTGGAACAATAACAAGCCTATTAATGAAAAAAAAATTATACAAGAGTCTCATAATGATATTAAAATCAGATTAAAATCTTTTCTACTATCAATCAAAAACCTTGATTTACAAAAAATTATATTAGTCAGTCACGGCACATTCTTAAGTCAGATAACTGAATATATGTTGGATAACTGTGAAGTATATGATTGTGAATACAATGATGTATACGAAAAATTTTTTTAATTTAATATTTATTAAAATAAAAATCTAAAACATCTCATTTATTATTTTATTTAATTTTTGTGTTACTCTATCAATTATTTTTTTCCCTGTTTGCTCATTAGATTTTCTAGGATCTCCAATAATTCCACTTTTACTTAATTCCTTAGTTATCCAAGCTTTCTTAATATTTTTTTCATAAGAAATTATTTTAGATGATAAATAATCAGGAGATAATTTATGTTTAGAAATTTTAGATTGTCTTACAAGATTTGGAAATAAATATAACATAATGGATGTTTCAAATTCTCCTCCATGATAACCAAAGTCTTTTTCTTTACTTGATATAATTCCTTTAAATTGATCAAATAAAAAATATGTGCCTTTTACTATGTTTATCTTAAATTCTGATTTCAATTCTTTAGCAATAATATCTATATGGCTAATTTGACCACCATGACTATTTAAAAGTAATATATTTTTAAATTTCAATTTACATACATTTTCTAAAATTGATACAGAGTGCGATATAAATTCCAATGAATCAATACTTATAGTTCCATCAAAATCTGTATGTTCAGCAGCTGAACCAAAATATATTTCAGGCATAATTAAATATTTATTTGAATTATATTTTTTATTGAATTCTAATAATATTCCTTCAAGAATTTTTTTATCAGTATTTAATGGAAGATGTGGACCATGTTGTTCTATTGATGAAAATGGGAAAATTAAAACTGTTTTTCTATTTATTTTTTTAATTTCATTTGTTGTTAATTCTTCCCAAAAGTTTGTTAGCATTTTTTTATTATACATTTATAAGTAAATTATGAAATCTTATTCTTTATGGATTGACAAAAAAAAACAAACTAAAATTTATCAAAAAAAACTTGTTTACAATAAAAATAACAAAACAGTTTTAGTTAAAACTATATACTCAGGTATTAGCAAGGGAACTGAAAAATTAGTTTCATCTAAAAGCGTAAGTCAGGATCAATTTGAATTAATGAAAGCCCCTTTTCAAGAGGGTTCTTTTAATTTACCTATAAAATACGGTTATATAAATGTTGGGAATATTATCGATGGTCCTAAGAAATATATAAATAAAAAAATATTTAGTCTTTATCCTCATCAAGATCTATATGAAATTTCTATTCAAAATTTAATTTTTCTACCAAAAGGAAATTTGAGAAAATATATTTTAACTGCAAATATGGAAACAGCAATTAATATCTTTTGGGACGCTCAATCTAAAAGTAATAACAAAATTCTAATTGTAGGGCTCGGCTCTGTAGGATTATTAACTGCATTTTTTTTTAAAATTAATGGATATAAAAATGTTTATGTTTTTGATAATAATAAAAATAAAAAAAAAATTGCCAATTATTTAGGATTAAATTTTATTGATATAAGAAAGATTGAGAAAATAGATATAGCAATAAACACTACAGCTAATTATAAAGTTTTAAATTCTTTAATGGAAAAATTATCTATCGAAGGAAAAATAGTAGAAGCTAGTTGGTATGGTAAAAATAAAGGAGAAGTTGCTTTAGGCGGGTATTTTCATTCTAAAAGATTAAAAATTATTAGCTCACAGGTATCTAAAATACCAAAATACATGAAAAATAAATATGATTTTCAGGGGAGATTAAAATTAGCAATTAAATCTTTAAAAAATTCAAAATTAGAAAAATTAATTACTAGTGAAAGTAATTTTTTTGATTTAGAAAAAGATTACTATAAAATCCTTCAAAATAAGGATACAATAATGCATCTAGTTAAATATTAATTATGTATTCAATAAAAGTAAGAGAAAATATTCTAATAGCTCATTCTTTACCTGGGGAAGTATTTGGACCGGCCCAAAATATGCATGGAGCTACATATTTAGTAGATGCTGAATTTTTCACTGATAAACTTAATAAATATAATATAATTATGGATTTAGGAATAGTGTCTACGACTTTAAAAGATATTCTTAAAATATATAATTATCAAAATTTAGATGAAATTGATGAATTTAAGGGAAAAATTACCTCAACAGAGTTTTTAGCAGAGGATATTTGCAATAAGATCTTGAATAGATTAAGAAATGAATTCTTTGAAGATTACAAATCTTTAAAAAAAATTAAAATAACTTTGCAAGAATCAAATGTTGCATGGGCATCATATGAAAAAGAGGTTATCTAAAAATAAATCTGATATTTATTTTGTTTATCCAGGAAATATTAATGCAAAAACTGGAGGATACATTTATGAAAAAAATATCCTAGAATATGCAAAGATAAGAGATATAAATATTAGACCAATTGCTCTAAGTGAAAATTATCCTTTTCCTACAAATAAAGATTTAAAATATTTTCTAAAAATTTTAGATAAAATTGATCCTGACTCTAAAATTATTATAGATGGATTAGCTTTAGAAGGAATGTATTCAATTTTTAGAAAAATACTTACTTATAATATTATCGCGCTAATACATCATCCTTTATATCTTGAATTTAAAGGTCAAAGGTCAAAAAAATTCTTAAGATTAGAAAAAGAAAATTTAAAAAAAATAAATAAATTTATTGTGACTTCTAAAAATACAAAAAATTTATTAATAAATGAATTTAAGGTACTAAATAATAAAATTTCTGTAGTTGAACCTGGTATAGATAGACTTGCAAAATATAATTTTAAAAATAATAGTAAAATTCATTTTTTAACATGTGGAAGTATAATAAATAGAAAAAACTATCTTTTTTTATTAAAAGTTTTAAAGCCTTTAGATAATTTTATTTTAGAAATTGTTGGTGATACTACAAGAGATATAAATTATTACAAAAAACTCAAAAAATTTATTTCTAAAAACTCAATGAACAGAAAAATAATATTCCATGGTACTATTTCAGATACAAAATTAGCTAAATTATATTCTAAAACAGATTGTTACATTTCGGTAAGTAAATATGAAGGTTTTGGTATGTCTTTAGCAAATGCATTAATAATTAAAAAGCCAATTATAACCTTTTTTACTAATACTATTTTAAATACACTTGGAAAAAAGGGTGTTATTTATTTCAAAAAATTTGAAGTAAATGATCTTAGAAATATAATTATTAAAAATATATTAAATAAAAAATATTTTAAAAAACTAAATATTGATATTCATAAAAATAAAAGATATCTGCTTACTCCTCTAGAGTCAGCTAAGAAATTTATTAAATTAATTTAATATGCATGAATTTCAAAATAAATGGTTAAATCTTAGAGAAACTGTCGATAGAAATTCACGAAACAAAAGAATATTATATTTTATTAATAAATTTTTTAAAAATAAAAAAAATATTAGAATAGTTGACTTAGGTTCAGGCGCCGGATCTAATTATAGATTTCTTAAGTTAAGATTATTAAATAATCAATATTGGACTTTTGTAGACATATCACATCAATCAACAAATTATTTTAAAAAAAATATAAAATTATCATCTAAAATAAAAAAAACTAATTTTAAAATTGTTGATGTAATTAATAATCTAGAAAAAATAAATTATAATGATTATAATTTAGTTACAGGTTCTGCTTTTTTAGATATTCTTCCTAAAACATGGTTTAAAAATTTTCATAAATTAAATGTTGATACGGAAATTGTCTACTTTGCCTTAAATTATAATGGTAATTTTAAATTTTTTCCAAAACACAAGGATGATAAAAAAATTCTTAATATTTTTAATAAAGATCAAAAATCTGACAAAGGAATAGGGGAAGTGGCCGTTGGACCAGATTGTACTGAATTAATAAATAAAGTATTTAAAAGGAGTCACAAAACATATGTTTTAGACTCCACATGGGATGTTAGTAAAAATTATGAATTTCAAATTTATTTCTTAAATTTTTGTAGAGAAATTATTCAAAAAAATAAACTTCACTTTGATGATTGGTTAAAATTTCGTTTAAAAAGTATTAAAGAAAAAAATTCTAGATTTATTTTAAACAATACAGATTTTTTAGCTATTAAGAAATAAATTAACAATAATTTCATTTTCTAATTCATTAAAATTATGTTTTGGTCTTATAGCTTTATTGAGATTTGAAATTTCTTTTAAATTTAATGAATTTATTCCGGAACCTATTAATATTGGGGCAATCATAAATTGAAGAATATCAATATATTTATTATTTATTAATTCTGAAATAGTTTTTGATCCCCCCTCTACTAAAATATTATTATATTTAAGTTTTTTTATTTGCGTAATAAAGTTTTTAGTAAAATTTTTTTCTTTTAATCTTATTATTGTTGAATTATTCAATCTAATATTTTTATTACTTTTTGTAAAAATTATATTTTCATTACCGTCATTAAATATTTTATATTTGTTATTTAGTGAAAGACTGCCATCGATAATAATTCTTTTTGGATTTGTGCCCTTTATTTTTCTTGTTGTTAATAAGGGATCGTCTTTTTTAATGGTATTTGAGCCTACAATAATTGCATCACTGATACTTCGTAAACAATGTAGATAAATAATACTCTTGGGGTTATTTATGTAATGTGAATTACCATTATTTAATGCAATTCTACCATCAATACTTTGTCCTATCTGAGCTATAACTAATTTTTTATTTTTTCTTAATATCGGGATAAGGATATTTAAGATTGATTGATAAAATTTACTTATATTAATTTTAGACTCCAGATTATTATTTTTTATGTAAAAATTACTTTTTCTTTTTGATGATAAAGAAATACTATTTTTTTTAACCAATAAATATAAATCACTATTCTTTTTAGAATTTTTAATAAAATCTAGTAAAATTCCTATATTTTTTGATGTAATCATTTGTTTTTATTTCAATTATATCTATATAAAGTTTTAATGAGTTTCAAATCTAATACAGGAACTATTATAGATAGGGCAATTAACGAACTCAGGACCGGAAGACCCTTAATAATTCAGAATAACAATGAATATTGGATGTTTTTTAATATTGAGCATTCCCAAAGGAAAATTTTTAATCAATTCAATAAGCACTTAATTGATGAAAAATTTCTACTTATTACTAAACAAAAAGCCCAATCAATTTTTAATAAGAATATTAAGAGTAATATTTATTTTGAGATAAATCCCAAAACAGATGTAAATCAAATAATAAATTTATTTGTTAATCCTCTTAGCAATAATAAAGTAATTAAATTTACAAATATTAAAAAATTCAAAACTAAAAATTTTCATAATGTTTGTATTGATCTTTCCAAAAATGCTAAAATGATACCATCGCTAGTTTTTAAAAAAATTAATAACAAATATTACAAAAATATAAATGAATTTGGATTTAAAAATGGAATTTTAATATTCGATTACAAAGATTTATTGAAGCAAAATGAATTAATTTGTGAAAGTATCAAATTAGTTTCTAGTGCAAAAGTTCCACTACCAAAAAATGAAAATTCTAATTTTAAAATATTTAAATCATATATTGGATCTGATAAACATGTAGCGATAATTGTTAATCCAAAAAAAATAAATAAAAAATCTGTTAATTTAAGAATACATTCAGCTTGTTTTACAGGTGATATTTTTCATTCTTTAAAATGTGATTGTGGTGAACAATTAAATCAATCAATCAATTACATGGTTAGAAATAATGGTGGAATTATATTATATTTAGAACAAGAAGGCAGGGGAATAGGATTAGCTAATAAAATGAGAGCTTATTCTCTTCAAGCAAGGGGTATGGATACAATAGACGCCGATCATAATATTGGTTTTTTAGATGATGAAAGAGATTTTAATATTGCAGCTAGAATACTTAAATTATTAAAAATAAATAAAGTTAATCTTATTACAAATAATAAAAATAAAATTAATTCTATAAAGAAAGCTGGAATTAAAGTTGAAAATCAAATAAATACAAAGCCAACCTTGAATAAATTTAATAAAAATTATTTTAAAACAAGAGTTAAAAAAGCTGGGTATGGTCTTAAACTGGTAGTATAATAATGAAAAAAATTCCCAAGATAAAACTTCAATTAACAAACGACAATGATTTTGATTCATCAAAATTAAAGAATAAAACAGTTTTATTCTTTTATCCTAAGGCGTTAACTGGTGGATGCTCAGTAGAAGTTGCAGATTTTCAGAAATATTTAACAAAGTTTAATAAAATTGGATTTGATGTAATAGGAGCTTCTAAAGATCCTGTTGATCGGAATAAAAAATTTTCAGATAAATATAAATTGAAATATCCACTTGGTTCGGATGAAGGAAAAAATTGTGATAAACTTGGTATTTGGATAGAAAAATCTATGTATGGTAGGAAATATTTTGGGATAGATAGATCTACATTTGTAATGGATAAAAATGGAAAAATTCTAAACTCTTGGAATAAAGTCAAAGTTAAAGGTCATGTTGAAGAAGTTTATAATTTTTGTAAGGATCAGTAAATTTTTATTTAATTTTTCCTATTTCTTTTTCTCTTTTGATTACAAATAAACCACTTAATGTAATAATTATTGCACCCATAATCATATTATAAGTTGGAGTTTCACCTAGTATTAAATACCCAAAAATCATACCAAATATAATTACACTGTATCTTGCAGATGCCGTTAATGAGAGTGGTGCATAAAAAACTGTTAATACTGAAAATAAATATCCGAATAAAACAAATATACTAGAAGCAAGAATATAATTTACATCTTCACCACTTACTTGATAACCAAAAATAATTGAACCCAACCCTGCAAACCCAGTAATTAACAATGCTGTCACAAATGTAATTTCAACACTATTTGATTTAGTTGCTAAACTTTTTGTAGCAATATCTCTAATAGTTAAAAAAATAGCAGCTAAAATTGGTAATACTAAAAGATAATTAAATTGAAAATTTTGTGGATTTACAACTACTAGCACACCTAAGAACCCAATAATAACTGCACACCATCTTCTTATTCCAACCTTCTCTCCCAAAAAAAGAAAAGCAAATATTGTAACAAAGAAAGGATTAGTCATTAAAAGTGTATAAACCTCAGATATTGGAAGTAATATTAATCCAACCAAAAAAAATAATGCCGTTAAAACTTCATACAAACCTCTTATATGAAAACTTTTGATTGATAGTATTTTAATTAAATTCTTTTTTTCAAAAAAAATTAAATATAAACCTAATAGACTTGATGTAACTAAACCTCTTAAAAAAATTACAGAATATAATGAATTGTCATCACCTATATTTTTTACAACAAGTTTGACATAACTATCATTTATAGAGAATGATAATTGGCCAGCCATCATAAAAAGTACACCTATCGTCCCAACTGAAAATAAAATCTTGCTTTTCATAATAAAAAAAATATTTAACTAAAATGTTACAAAGAAATACTTCCAGCCATTTATATGGATTTACTGACTTGAAGTCATTAAATGAAAGAGGCCCTTTAGTTATTTCTTATGGAAAAGGAATATATGTTTACGATACTAAAGGTAATAAATATCTAGATGGGAATTCTGGTTTATGGAATCAGTGTGCAGGTTTTGATCATCCCGGATTAATTGAAGTTGCAAAAAAACAATATGAAAAATTTGCAGGTTACCATTCTTTATTTGGAAGATTATCTGAAGAAACGTTGAAGCTATCTGAAAAAATTATTGAAGTATCACCTTTTGAGCAAGGTCGTGTATTCTTTTGTAATTCAGGATCTGAAGCAAATGACACCATGGTCAAAATGTTATGGATGTTAAATGCAAGAATTGGAAAGCCAAATAGACGAAAAATTATAACAAGAATTAATGGATATCATGGCGTTACTTTAGGAGCTTCTTCTATGACAGCCAAACCATATAATAAAGAATTTGGATTACCATCAAAAGAATTCATTCATATTGAATGTCCTCATTATTGGAAATATGGATTAGAGAATGAAACGGAAGAAGAATTTTCTCTTAGAATGGCCAAAAATTTAGAAAAAAAAATCATTAAAGAAGATCCAGAAACTATAGCAGGTTTTGTTGCTGAACCTGTTCAAGGTGCAGGCGGATGTATACCTCCTTCAAAATCGTATTTTGATTTAGTTCAGCCTATATTAAAAAAATATAATATTCCTTTTATCGCAGATGAAGTAATTTGTGGATTTGGTAGAACTGGAAATTTATGGGGCTGTGATACATACAATATCAAACCAGATATAATTATTTCATCTAAATGTTTAACAGCTGGGTACTTTCCTATGGGGGCAGTTATAGTTAATAAAGAATTTTCAGATAAATTTGTTGAAGTATCAGAAGAAGCAGAAGAATTTCCACATGGTTTTACAGCTGGTGGTCATCCTGTTGGATGTGCAATTGCTTTAAAAGCAATAGATGTAATTATGAATGAGGGTTTATTAGATAATGTAAAGTTGATGGAACCCTATTTTTTTGAAAGATTAAATGAATTTAATGATTATGAATACATTGGAGAAACTAGAGGTATAGGTCTTATGGCTGCATTAGAGATGGTAAAAAATAAAGATACAAAAGAACCATTTGAAGGTTATCTTAATATGGGAGATAAAGTTGCTAATTTATCAATTGATAATGGATTAATTTGCAGACCTTTAGGTCCTGCAATTGTTTTGTGTCCTCAGTTTATAATTACTAAAAATCAGATTGATGAAATATTTGACTCACTTCATAAAACTATAAAACAAGTTTTTAATTAAGTTTCGTATTTAACTATAAAACCTGAATACTTAACATTACTAATGATACTATTTGGAATAACTCCTTCAACTAGAGCTAGTGATGGACCATTTTTCGCTTTTTCAGTAATAGATAGTATACTTTGCATATCTCCTTGAATAATAGCCTCAACCTCATCTTTACTTTCTTTATTTTGAATATAACCGTTTAATCCTAAAGAGATTGCTAAATCACTAAACCAATGTCTAAATCCAACTCCTTGAACTTTCCCTTTAATTATTAAGCGATAAGTTTTTATTTCATTTGTATTCATCAGATTAACAATATAAGTAATTTTTTTTACATACAATCCTAATTTTATTTAAAATATGTTGAATAAGCAAATAATATACTGTTCATCAGGAATAATTTGTGGCGGTTTATTTTTTGTTATTCATGATGCAATAATTGATCATTTATCTTATTTAAATTTTAAATTTTATCATCATGTTGTTTTTGGGAGTCCATTGTTATTTCTATTATTTATATATTTATTTTTATCAGGAAATTTTAAAAAATATCTTTCATCATCAAATTACACAATCTTAATTATAAGAGGTACAATTTTTTTACCTATACCATTTATATTATTTGTAAGTTTACAAAATATTTCTTTAGCAGAATGGACAACATTAAATATGCTGTCACCAATTTTAGGAATGATTTTGGCTATAATTTTTTTGAAAGAAAAAATTAATTTATACACGCTAATTTCGATAACCTTAGGGTTTATAGGTGTTTTATTTATTCTTCAGCCAGGATTTAATAATTTTAATATATATTACTTAGGTCCATTGTTTGGAGCTTTTACTTTGGCTTTACAAAGTTTCTTAGCCAACAAATTTTATAACGTATGTTCCACTTTGGGTTTTTTTATATACGGAGTATTACCCGTTAACTTATTGTCCTTTATATTATTTTACTATGATCCTTTAATTGATTTTGAATTAATTAAATTATCTATGTTTGCTAATTTTATTGTATTTATTGGATTTTATTGTTTTACATATGCTCTTCAAAATTCACAGAAACATTTTTCATCTGTTTTTGGTCTATTATATTTACAAATATTCTGGTCTTTTATAATTAGTATATTTATTTTTAATGAACATCAAAATATAATTGTAATTTTAGGAGCGTCATTCATTATAATGAGCGGTTTATTATCTCTTCAAGCTCAAAAAAAACAATTAAATGATTATTAATGATATTATCTAATTTAAATTATTAATGTAATGAAAAAAAGTATTTTTTATTCATCGATTTTATTATTTTTTGCAGGTATTTTTTTTGTAACAAATGATGCAATAATAAATTATTTATCTCAAACAGATGTAAAATTTTATCATTTCATTTTTTATGGAATACCAATTTTTTTATGTTTTCCGTTTTATTTTTTGATTAATGGATCTTTAAAAAAACATATAAAATGCACTAATTATTTTCCACCTATTATTAGAGGTTTTTTAAATATACCCCTACCGTTCATCGCTTTTATAACACTTGAACATATTAAACTTCCAGAATTTACAACCTTAAATATGACTGCGCCATTAATGGGAACAATATTTGCGATTTTTTTACTAAATGAAAAATTAAATTTTTTGACCTATCTATCTTTGTTTATTGGTTTTTTAGGAGTTTTATTTGTTATCCAACCAGGATTTGAAAGTTTTAATATTTATTATTTGATTGTCCTCATTGGAGTATTCTTAATCACCGTTACAACTTTTATTGTAAATAAATATAGTTACGTAACAACAAATATTGGTTATTTCTTGTATGGTGGTTTTTTTGTTCACTTTGTTTCAATACCTTTATTTTTACTGAATCCATTAAAATTAACTTTTTTTGAGTTTTTTTTAATATCAACTGCTGCATTATTTATTAATTCTGCAATGTTTTTTGCAACAACTGCATTTAAGATCGCTCAAAAACATTATGCGTCAGTATTTAGTTTAGTTTATCTTCAGGTATTGTGGTCATCATTAGTTGGAATATTTGTATTTAATGAATATATGAATTTATATGCTTATATCGGAGCAGTTTTTATTGTTTTTAGTGGAATTGTTTCATTACCTTCACAAATAAAACAATTAAAGGAAGCAAATTAATGCATAAAATTTTTCTATTTTTATTTCTTTTCTTTTTTAGCTATAAATCTTTTTCTACCGAAGTTAAGATCTTAAATGAAATCATTGGCAATGGTTTAGAAGTAAAAAATCATTCAAAATTATCTGTTCATTACATTGGTAGACTAGAAGACAATACTGTTTTTGATAGTTCATATGATAGGGGGCAATTTTTTAATTTTCAAATAGGTGTAAGAAAAGTAATCCTTGGTTGGGAAACTGGTTTACTTGGTATGAGAGAGGGTGGAAAAAGAACAATATTTATTCCTTACCAATTGGCTTATGGAGAAAATGGTGCAGGAAATTTAATTCCTCCAAAATCAAATCTTATTTTTGATATTCAAGTAATAAAAGTAATTCCGCCTGGGTATAAGGAAATAGATAGTAACCAATTAAAACTAGCAATGACTGATGATTTTAAAATAATAGATATTAGAGATAAAGATCAAATAAATAATAAAAATACCATACCAGGAGCAATACAGATAACAGCATTTGATAAAAATGGGAATTTTTTTCCAGACTTTTTTGAAAAGTATAAAGAAAATGTTCAAATAGGAGAGAAAGTTATTTTTATAAGCCAAAATGGAGAAGTATCTTCAATTTTAGCTAATGGATTTGTTGAACAGCTAAATCAAGTAAATATTTATCATTTAAAGGATGGTGTATCAGGTTTAGAAAAAATAAAATTTGATTTCGAATAAATTAAAAATCTATTTTTTTATCATTCTCAGCTGCATAATTAATAATAAATTGCCATGCTGATCTACCTGTTCTATTACCTCTTTGTAAACTCCATTTAATTGCTTCTTTTTCAGTCTTTTCATTAAAAGGAAGTTTAAATTTTACACAATACTTAAAAATTATATTAACAAAATCATTTTGAGAAATATTATGAAAGCCAATCCATAAACCAAAACGATCACTTAAACTTATTTTTTCTTCAACACTTTCATCTGTATTAATAGCAGAAGATCTTTCATTTTCTATCATATCTCTGGGCATTAAATGTCTTCTATTAGAAGTTACATAAAGAACAATATTTTTAGGCTGATTTTGTATACTTCCATCTAAAGTAGATTTAATTATTTTGTAATCACTATCTATCTTTTCAAATGATAAATCATCAATAAAAATTATAAAATTATAATTCTTTAAATTTGCATATTTTTCATAAATAATTTGAATATCAAAAATATTATTTTTATTTAATTGTATTAATTTTAAATTCTTATTTTTTTTATTTATCTCATAAAAAACCGATTTAATTAGTGAGCTTTTACCATTACCCCTTGATCCCCATAATAAGGCATTATTTGTAAAATTTCCTTCAGCAAAATTTATCGTATTATCATAAATAGTTTTCTTTTGTCTTTCTATTCCAATTAAGAGATCAAGATCTATAAATCTAAAATGAGTGATTATTTTAAGGTTTTTTATTTTGCTATCCCAAATAAATGCATTTCCTCTTGAGAGTGTAAAATTTGATAATAAATTGCTTAAAAACATTATAAATACTTTATTTGATTTTTCTTATTACACAGTATAATAAATCTCTCAAATTAAATCATCATAGGTACTATTATGGAAGCATTTGGAACATTTTTACCACTTATATTAATATTTGTAGTTTTTTATTTTTTATTAATTAGACCACAACAAAGAAAAGTTAAACAGCATAAAGAAATGCTATCCAATCTCAAAAGAGGCGATAAAATAGTAACTTCAGGTGGAATTATTGGAACTATAAATAAGGTAGCTGATAATAGGGAATTAACATTAGAAGTTGCTGAAAATGTTGAAATAAAAATTGCATCCGGAATGGTTGCAGATTTATATGCAATGCCAGAAGTTCAAAAAAAAGAACCATCAAAAGAAGAGAATAAAAGTAAATCTGGCTTCTCATTATTTTCTAGAAAAAAATAAATTTTTTTATTAATGAAAAATTATCCCATCTGGAAATCATTTACAGTATTATCATTAGTCCTATTAGGAATAATTTTTGCAATTCCTTCAATTATTTATGATGAAAATTCAGAAAATTGGTTTTTAAAAAATAAGATTAATTTGGGTTTAGACTTACAAGGTGGATCATATTTATTATTAGAAGTTCAATTAGATGTTTTATATAAAGAAGAATTAGATAATTTTGTCGATAGTGTTCGTTTGATTTCTAGAGATCAAGCTGTAAAAATTGAAAAAATTGATATTCAAGAAAATGAAGTTTTAGTTTTTTTTGCTAATAAAGACAAAATAAAAGATATTAGAGATAGTTTTTTTCAAATGTATAGAGGAGTTTCCTTACAAATTAGTAATAATAGACTTAGTATAAAGTTAAATGATGAATATAGAAAAATTATTCAAGATTCAGCAATTAAGCAATCACTTGAAATTGTTAGAAAAAGGATTGATGAATCTGGAACTAAAGAACCTTTAATTCAAAGATCCGGTAAAAAGAGAATACTCTTACAATTACCAGGAATAAAGGATCCTGAAAGAATTAAAGATTTATTAGGCAAAACTGCAAAATTAACTTTTCACATTGTAGATAATGAGAATACTTCAGCTCTTCAAAATAACTTAGCTCCTTTTGGAAAAATTATTATTCCAGACATCTATGATGAAAATACAAAATATTTATTAGATAAAAGAGCAGTTGTTGGTGGAGAAAATTTAGTAGATGCTAAAGGTTCATTTGATCAAACAGAAGGTCATGCAGTGTCATTCCGATTTGATACAGAAGGTGCTCAAAAATTTGGTAAAGTCACAACAAACAATATCGGTAAAAATCTTGCTGTTGTATTAGATGGTGTTGTTATTACAGCTCCTAGAATTAGTAGTGCTATTACAGGAGGATCAGGTATCATAACTGGAAACTTTAATGCACAAGAAGCATCTGATTTGGCTGTCTTACTAAGAGCCGGTGCCTTGCCAGCGCCTTTAGAAATAGTTGAAGAAAGATCAGTGGGTGCTGGTTTAGGAGCAGACTCTATAGCTGCTGGTCAAATAGCTGCTATTATTGGAATGGTTTTAGTATGTATATTTATGATACTCATTTATGGAACTTTTGGTGCTCTTGCTAATGTTTCTTTAATAGTAAATTTATTTATAATAATTTCATTATTGGGTGCTATAGGCGCAACATTAACATTACCTGGTATAGCTGGAATTGTATTAACAATTGGTATGGCAGTTGACGCCAATGTTCTAATTTTTGAACGAATTAAAGAAGAGAGTTTAAAACAAACTAAAGTTTTTCAGATTGTAAAAAATGGTTTCGATAGAGCTATGTCAACTATACTTGATGCCAATATTACTACTTTGATTGCTGCTGTTTTACTATTTGCATTTGGCTCTGGTCCAATTAGAGGTTTTTCAATTACTCTGTCTTTGGGTGTTATAGCATCAATGTTCACCGCTTTAATGCTTACAAATTTTTTAGTTTATATGTACTTATCATATGCAAATAAAAAGGAATTAAAATTATAATGTTTGGTTTAAATAAAATTATTCCTGTTGAACCTAATATTAATTTTCTTGGTTTAAGAAGAAATTTTTTAATTTTTTCTATTTTAGCAATATTTATTTCAATTGGTTTATTAAGCATCAAAGGTTTAAATCTAGGAATAGATTTTAAGGGAGGTACTTTAATTGAAGTCAGTACAAAAAATACTTCAATTGGTGAATTAAGAGAAATTTTATCTTCTTCTTATAGTGATGTATCTTTACAGGAATTTGGTAATGAAAATATTATTTTAATACGACTTCAAAATAAAAGTAATCAAGAGAGTATTGAAACAGTCAATTCTGTAAAAAATTTAATTCAAGAAAAGGTTGTTGAGTTTAGAAGGTCTGAATTTGTAGGTCCCACAATAAGTTCTGAGCTATTGTTTCGAGGTTTTCAAGCTGTCTCTTTTGCATTAATTGCTATTTTAATTTACATTTGGTTGCGTTTTGAATGGCAATTTGGTTTTGGAGCAGTTGTAGCATTAACTCATGATGTATTATTTACTCTTGGGTTGCTCTCAATTTTAAATGTAGAATTTTCTCTAGCAACAATAGCAGCAATTCTAACAATTGCTGGTTATTCCATTAATGATACAGTTGTAATATTTGATAGGGTTCGAGAAAATTTAAGAAAATATAAAAAACTCGAGTTAGTAGATTTATTTAACTTATCAGTTAATAATACTTTATCGAGAACTATAATGACAAGTTTAACTACACTTCTTGCTTTAGTATCTTTGTTTATATTTGGTGGAGAAGTTATTAGACCGTTCGCCTTAACGATGATTATAGGTGTAATAATTGGAACATATTCATCTGTCTTTATTGCGGTCCCAACTTTATTAATCTTTAAGTTTAGACCGCAAGATGAAGATGATTAAGCGTTATTTAAGTTTTCTGTAACCTTTTCCCAATTAACTAAATTATCAATAAAAGCTTTTAAATAATCAGGTCTTCTATTTCTATAATCAACATAATATGAATGTTCCCAAACATCACATCCAAGTAGAGGAGTGTGACCATGAACGATTGGGTTTTCACCGTTAGGCGTTTTTGTAATTTCTAATTTTCCATTATTTAAAACTAACCAACACCAACCTGAACCAAATTGACCAATACCTGCATTTATAAAATCTTCTTTCATTTTTTCAACTGAACCAATATCTGAAATTATTTTATTTTCGAGCTCAGAAGGAATTTTTCCATCTGGGTTATTTTTCATTACTTCCCAAAAATGAACATGATTTATATGTTGTGCAACATTGTTGAATACTGGAGCATTTTTTTGATAAGAGTTGATTACTATATCATTAACATTATCATCTGCTATGTTTTGCTCCTTAATAAATTTATTTCCATTAGTAATGTAAGCCATGTGATGCTTATCATGATGCAACTCTAAAGTTTCAGCCGACATATACGGCATTAGAGCATCTTTACTATAGGGTAGATCTGGTAACTCTAGATTAATCATTTTATTCCCTTTGATTTATAATATTTTTTTTAGAAATTCACCTGTATAGCTTTTTTTATTATTTGCAATATCTTCAGGTGTACCTGTACCAACAATTTGCCCACCATTAATACCCCCCAGTGGACCAAGATCAATTATATGATCTGCTGTTTTAATAACATCAAGATTGTGCTCAATAACAATTACAGTATTTCCTTCATCAACAAGAGTGTGAAGAATTTTAAGTAATTTTTTAACATCATCAAAGTGAAGACCAGTTGTTGGTTCATCAAGAATATATAGTGTCTTTCCTGTTGATCTTTTTGATAATTCTTTTGATAATTTTATTCTTTGTGCTTCACCACCTGAAAGTGTAGTAGCTGATTGACCTATTTTTATATAATCTAATCCAACATCCATTAGAGTTTGTAATTTTTGCTTTATTGCAGGAATTTTATCAAAAAATTTATAACCTTCCTCAACAGTCATTTCTAAAACATCTGAAATAGATTTATCCTTATATTTTACCTCTAAAGTCTCTCTATTATATCTTTTGCCTTTGCAAATATCACACTCGACATACACATCAGCCAAAAAGTGCATTTCTATTTTTTTTACTCCATCACCTTCACATGATTCACATCTACCACCTTTGACATTAAAAGAAAAACGACCTGGTTTATAACCTCTAGCACTAGACTCATTTAAATTTGCAAACCAATCTCTAATAGGAGTAAAACATCCTGTATATGTTGCTGGATTTGATCTTGGTGTTCTTCCAATCGGAGATTGATCAATATCTATTACTTTGTCAATATGATTAATACCTTTAAAATTAAAACGACTTTCATCTTTATTTAAAGATTTATTGAAATAGTCATCTAATCTTTGATACAATGTATCAATAATTAATGAAGATTTACCACTTCCAGATACACCTGTCACAGTAATAAAATTCCCTAAAGGTAAAGTGATATTAAGATTATCTAAATTGTTTGTTTTTATTTTATTAAGTTTAAAAACTTTATTTTTATTAAACTTTCTTCTATTTTTTGGTACTTCTATTTCTAAGGATTTATTCAAATATTTTGCTGTCAAACTTTTATTATTTTTTAGTATTTTTTTAAGTCCTCCCTCTGCAATTATGTGACCTCCATTAACACCAGCTTTAACACCAATATCAATTATATGATCTGATTGTCTTATTGCATCCTCATCATGCTCAACGACAATTACTGTATTCCCCAAATCTCTTAATCGAAATAAAGTTTCAATTAGTTGTTGATTATCTTTTTGATGTAATCCAATAGATGGTTCATCCAAAACATATAAAACTCCCGTTAAACCTGAACCAATTTGACTTGCCAATCTAATTCTTTGACTTTCCCCACCGGATAAAGTTTTACTAGCTCTTGCTAATGATAAATAATCTAGACCAACTCTATTTAAAAAAACTAATCTATCTTTAATTTCTTTAATTACCCCTTCAGCAATTTTTTTATTATTTTTATCAAGTTTACTTTCAAGTGATGAAAACCAGTGTAAACACTCGCTAATTGATTTTTTAGTAATATTACCGATATGATTTTCATCAATTCTTACGGCTAAAGCTTTCTCATTAAGCCGGTAACCATTGCATACTTCACAATCTCTCTCAGATAAATATTTTTCTAATTCATATTGAAGCCACCATCTCTCAGTTTCTTCATATTTTCGATCAATAAAGTTAATTATTCCCTCAAAATCATATAAAAAATTCAGTTCACTGCTCTCATCTCCATAAAGAATTATATTTTTAATCTTTTTTGGAATTTCACTCCATGGAACATTTTTCTTTACTTTAAATTGTTTTAAAATTTTATCTATTGTTTCAACAAAATATTTTTTTTGGTAACCAAATACTTTCGTTTCCCAAGGTTTAATAGCTCCATCAGAAATTGATCTAGTTTCATCAGGTACAATCTTGTATTCATCAAAATATTTTTCAACTCCTAGTCCGTCACATTCAGAACATGCGCCTTGTGGTGCATTAAAACTAAATAATCTAGGCTCAATCTCTTCAATACTAAATCCAGATACCGGACATGCAAATTTTGATGAGAATATCGATATTTTATTTGTATCTAGATTTTCTAAATATAATAAACCATCTGATAATGTTAATGCAACTTCTATACTTTCACTCAATCTTTGTTGAATATTCTTTTTTACAACAAGTCGATCAATTACAACATCAATATTGTGCTTAAAATTTTTTTTAAGTGAGGGCACTTCATCAATATCATAGACAACATTATCTACTTTAAGACGTTGATAACCTCTTTTTTTTAAATCTTCGATTTCTTTTCGATACTCGCCTTTTCGATCTCTAACTATTGGAGATAAAATATAAATTCTTTTATCAATATTATATTTAATTATAAGATCAGTCATTTCACTTACTGATTGCGATTTAATTGGCTTACCTGTTGTTGGAGAGTATGGAATACCAACTCTAGCATATAAAACTCTTAGGTAATCATAAATTTCAGTAACTGTTCCAACAGTACTTCTTGGATTTTTTTGTGTAGTTTTTTGCTCTATAGAAATCGCTGGTGATAAACCATCAATACTATCTACATCTGGTTTATTCATCATTTGAAGAAATTGTCGTGCATATGCAGAAAGACTTTCAACATATTTTCTTTGCCCCTCAGAATAAATTGTATCAAATGCTAATGTCGATTTTCCTGAGCCACTTACACCAGTTATTACTACGAGTTTATTTTTTGGAATTTCTAAGCTGATGTTTTTAAGATTGTGCTCTCTTGCACCTTTTATAACAATTTTATCTAAATTCATGAATATTAGTGTTATCTAATAACTTTAATATGTTATATGGATATATATAGAATTCTTATGGTTGGTAGTGTTAATAAAACAATTTTATTAGGAAACTTGGGAAGAGATCCTGAAATTAGATCTATGCAATCTGGAGCTAAAATGGCTTCATTTTCAATTGCAACATCAAAAAGATGGAAAGATAGAAACACACAAGAACAAAAAGAAAAAACATCTTGGCATAACATAGTAGTATTTGGAGACGGCTTAGTCGATATAGTAGAAAAATATGTAAAAAAGGGCTCTAAAATATATGTTGAAGGAGAGCTTCAAACAAGGAAATGGCAAGATAAGGATGGAAATGATAGATACACTACAGAGGTTATTTTACAGGGATATAATTGCAACTTAACACTTTTAGACAGTAGAAATAGTAATTCTCAGGTATCAGATAATTCTCAAGAAATGGATCAATCTAAGTCAATTGAAGACAATTCTTTTGGAAATCAATCAGGCGATTCTGATGATTTAGATGAAGATATCCCTTTTTAATTTTTTACATTAGATATTAATATTTAGTTACTGAAAAATAAAGTTTTTTTAATATAATTTAATCATTTATTTATATTGGTTTAAATCGTGCTTTTTGTTATAAAAAACACTTAATTTTCTTAGAAAACTCGGATTTTTTTAGTGCCTGACGATATAGATATATTAAATAACGACAATCTAGAACCTTCTAATATACATTCAATAAGTTTAGAGCAAGAAATGCAAAAATCCTACTTGGATTATGCAATGTCTGTAATAGTTAGCAGGGCACTTCCAGACTGCAGAGATGGTTTAAAACCTGTTCATAGAAGAATATTGTATTCTATGAGTGAATCAGGGTACAATTTTAATAAACCATATAAGAAATCTGCAAGAATAGTAGGCGATGTAATGGGTAAATATCATCCTCACGGAGACTCAGCTATTTACAATTCTATGGTTAGAATGGCACAAGATTTTTCTATGAGATTAGAGTTAGTCGATGGTCAAGGAAATTTTGGATCTTTAGATGGAGACCCTCCTGCAGCAATGAGATACACTGAAGCACGACTTGCTAAAGTATCAGAGAAACTTGTTGAAGATATTGATAAAAACACCGTTACTTTTCAGCCTAATTATGATGACACAACAAAAGAACCCTCAGTTTTACCATCCCAATTTCCAAATCTTTTAGTTAATGGTGCATCGGGAATTGCAGTTGGAATGGCGACTAATATTGCCCCACATAACTTAGGAGAAGTAATAGATGCATCTTTATATCTTATTAAAAATCCAGAATGTAATATCTCAGACCTTCAAAAATATATTTTTGGTCCTGATTTTCCAACAGGAGGACAAATAATTGGTAAAAATGGCATAACAGAAGCTTTTGAAACTGGTAAGGGAGGGTGTGTAGTTAGATCTAAGACTAGTATTGAAAATTTTAAAAAGGATAGAGAAGCAATTATTCTCCATGAAATACCTTATCAGGTTAATAAATCAAAATTATTAGAAAGGATTGCAGAAATTGTAAAAAACGGAATTGTTGAAGGAATTTCAGATTTAAGAGATGAGTCAGACAGAAACGGTGTTAGGGTTGTAATAGAATTAAAAAAAGATGTAGACTCAAATATTATTCTCAATCAATTATATAAACATACTTTAATTCAAACGACATTCAATTCTAATATGCTTGCTTTAAATAAAGGTAAGCCTGAACAAATGAATTTAAAACAAATTTTATCTTCATTTTTAGATTTTAGAGAAGAAGTAATAATAAAAAGAACATTATTTGATCTTAATAAAGCTAGAGAAAAAGCTCATATTTTAGTTGGATTAGTAGTTACCAACGAACATATTGATGAAATTATAGAATTAATAAAAACTTCAAAAGATACAAAAGAAGCAAAGGAAAAAATAATTAAAAAGAAATGGAAAGTATCCAAGCAAAATCTTAATTTTATTAAATTAGTTGAGGATGATACTGTAGAGTTAAAAAGCAACACTTTTAATTTTTCTGACGTACAAGCTAAAGCTATTCTAGAATTAAGATTACAAAAATTAACTGCTTTAGAAAGAGAAGATATACAAAAAGACTTAGAAAATTTAATTTTAGAAATTAAAAATTACTTATCTATACTTAACTCAAGAGATATTCTTCTAAAGGAAATAGAAAATGAATTAACTGAGATAAAAAAAGAGTTTGCAACAGAAAGACGTAGTGAAATTATTGATCAAGAATATGAGCAAGTAGATGATTTAAGATATATTCAGCAAGAAGATATAGTTTTAACTATTTCTAATAATGGATACATCAAAAGATCCCTATTATCTAATTATCGTTCTCAAAATAGAGGAGGCAAAGGAAAAACTGGGATGTCAACAAGAGAAGAAGATTTCGTTAAAGAAATTCACTTTGCAGATACTCATACAAAACTTTTAGTTTTTTCATCATTAGGTAAAGTTTATTCTCTAAAATCTCATGATGTACCTGAAGCTAGTTTAAAGGCAAGAGGAAAGCCTATAGTAAATTTACTTCCATTTAAATCCTCTGAAAAAATATCTACATTCCTTCCATTGCCTCTAGATGAAAATCAATGGGATAAGTTCTATGTTATTTTCGCAACAAAAAATGGAATGGTAAGAAAAAATAAATTAATTGATATTGCAAAGAGTGGAAAAAGAGAGCTGAGGGACTCAGGCAAAGTATCTATAAAGCTTGATGAAAAAGATGAATTAATTGGTGTTAAGCTTTGTACTGTAGATGATGATATTTTACTTTCTTCATCAAATGGAAAATGCTTACGTTTTCCAGTTGAAAAATTAAGATTATTTTCTGGCTTAAATTCATCAGGTGTAAGAGGTATAAAATTAGATAAGAGCAATACAATTATTTCTCTAGCAATTTTGAAACATTCAGTGATTGATATGAGTATTCGTCAAGAATACTTAAAAGCAGCATCTGAAAGTAGAAAAGAAACTTCATCACTTAAAAATGGATTTGAAGAATTAAATAATAATGAGGAATTTCTTTTAGCTATAACGTCAAAGGGTTTTGGAAAAAGGTCATCCGCTTATGAATATAGAATTTCAAACAGAGGAGGAAAAGGAATAACTGGTATCATGACATCTGAAAAAAATGGTGAAGTTGTTGATTGTTTTGTTGTTCACGACAATGATGAAATTATCCTTGTTAGTGACAAGGGTCAAATAATTAGAGTTAATGTAGACCAAATTAGAATAGCTGGAAGATCCACAAAAGGGGTAAGTATTTTTAAGATTCCTGAAAGTGATAGAATTGTTTCTGTTTCTAGAATACAAGAATTTGAAAATGATGAATAAAATTGGAATATATCCAGGCACTTTTGATCCAATGACCGCGGGTCATATGGACATAATTAAAAGATCATTAAGAATAGTAGATAATTTAGTAATAGCAGTCGCTAAAAATATTAATAAAGATTCATTATTTAGTGTTCAAGAAAGAATGAATATCATTAAAAGTGATATTAGTTTTGTAAATGAATTAAATTCAAAAATTAATGTTACGGAATTATCAGGATTACTTACAACATTTGCTAAAGATCAAAATGCCACATGTATAATACGTGGTTTAAGAGCAGTATCCGATTTTGAGTATGAATTTCAAATGACTGGTATGAACTACCAACTTAATCCTAATATTGAGACAATATTTCTTATGACTTCTGAAAAAAATTCATTCATTTCATCTAATTTTGTCAAAGAAGTCCACAAACTAGGTGGAGATGTTTCCAATTTTGTTTCAAAAAATACTTTAGAACAACTTAATAAAAAAAACTCTTAGTTAATCTCTTGCGCTTACAATATTTGAACTATATAGAATACAAATTCGATGGGCCCTTAGCTCAGTTGGTAGAGCAATTCCCTTTTAAGGAATGGGTCGCAGGTTCGAATCCTGCAGGGCTCACCATCCAAAATGAAAAAAGCAAAAATTAAAAATATTGCATCTGGAATTGAAAAAAATTGTGATATTTTAAGAAAAAATGATAGCATTCTTGAAGTTGTTCTAGAAGGGACAACTATAAAGATAATACTAAAAAAGAAGACTAATAAATATATTGGATATTTTAAAGAAATGGAATTTGAGTCTGACGGTTAATTTTTATTACTAATATTTAATTCGTTTTCATAATCAATTTGCACTTGCTTTAAAATTTCTTTCTTTGTTTTTACTTTACCCTTACCTACACCAGGGCAATTTTTAGCAATATCTTCATTCCAAGTTTTTGTATTCATATTTTCAGGCCAAAAAGGCCAAGTTCTACATTGTGTAGGTCTCGACTTATATACAGTGCATTTATTATCTTTCAAAAATATGCAATTTCCATTATTTTTTTTAAGTTCCTTTAAATGAATGAAACCATCAGTTTTTTGGCAATAGTTTTTTATAAAGTTTTGTTCTGTTGTTTTAAATCCAATGGACAATTTTTTAATATCTTGTTTGCTTAAATAAACAAAACCATAAGCACCTCTTGAAACACAACAATTTCCAGAACCTTGGCATTTAAATCTAATACCTTTTTCAATATCCATAAACATTATCCTGCAGTCAGTGTTAAAATCGCCGCATCTCTCTCTTGTAAATATAATAAGTTTCGAAGATTTTCTCCTTCAATATTTTCTAATTTTGGATTTTTAGATAATATATCTTCTACCATAATTTTAGCATCTTCTAATAGATCGTAATCAAAACTAAGATCAGCTACATAAAAAGATGGGCTGCCAGATTGTTTTTTTCCTAAAATTTCTCCAGGACCTCTTATTTTTAGATCTTCTTCAGCGATTTTAAAACCATCATTTGTCTGCTTCATAATTTCAATTCTTTTTTTAGAAATTTCTCCAATATTTTCTTTATGTAAAAGTATACAATATGACTGAATATCATTTCTACCAACACGGCCTCTCAATTGATGAAGTTGAGCTAAACCAAATCTTTCTGCATGTTCAATTACAATTGTTGTTGCAGATGGAATATCTACACCAACCTCAATAACAGTTGTTGAAACCAAAATTTTATAATCCTCATTTTTAAACTTTGTCATAATTTCTTCTTTTTCTATTTCATTTAAACGTCCATGCATTAAAAGAATTTTATTTTTGAAATATTTTTTTAAAATTTTGTATCTTTCCTCTGCAGCCTTTAGATCTAACTCTTCAGATTCTTCTATTAAAGGACATACCCAGTAAAATTTTGAAGATGAATTTTTAATTTTTTCTTTTATTCTATCAATAAGTTGATTTTCTTTTTTTAATGACAAAGAGCTAGTTATAATTGGTTTACGACCTAAAGGTTTTTCAATTAATTTACTCTCTTTCATATCTCCATATGCTGCTAAAGTTAATGTTCTTGGAATGGGAGTCGCACTCATTACTAAAATATTTGGTTTATGATTTTTATGGTTAAATACCATTCTTTGATAAACGCCAAATCTATGCTGTTCATCAATAACTGCTAAACCTAAATTGTTAAATTTTACAGTATCTTGTATTAAAGCATGTGTCCCAATTATAATATCTGCGTCACCATTTTTAATTTTATCTAATTTTTCTTTTCTTTCCATACCTTTGTCCTTTCCAGTAAGAACAAGAACTTTTATTTTTGAACCCTTTAATAAATTTAATATATTTTCATAATGCTGAAATGCGAGAATCGTAGTAGGTACCATCAAAGCAGATTGAAAATTGCTTTCAAATACTTTTATCATTGATATTAAAGCTACAATTGTTTTTCCAGATCCAACATCTCCTTGCAACAATCTGATCATTTGATTAGAACTTGCTAGGTCCTGAAGTAT
Organism: uncultured Alphaproteobacteria bacterium; assembly: GCA_902605135.1. GTDB lineage: Bacteria > Pseudomonadota > Alphaproteobacteria > HIMB59 > CACPNW01. Next base: position 1,172 of record CACLBK010000013.1, on the reverse strand, counting down.
TTCTTTGATTACATTATTTTGTGAATTAGTAAGTTGAAAATCTAAATTACTGTAAAATTTATTTAATGTTTTATTTTCACTAGTAATTTTTAGACCTTTTTTCTTTTGATTAAAATTTCGCATAATGCCTATAGCTAATTGATGAGATAATAATTCATCAAATGCTAGTCTTCTTCTGAATAAATTTTTATTTTTTATATTATCATCACTTGGACTATGAAGATTTTTAACTACTTCATTCCATCCTTTAAATTTATATTTATTTAATATTGAAGTTGCTATCCATTCATTAAAATTTGGTAAATTATCTAAAATTTGATCGGTTAATTTATTCATTATTTTTTGATTGAGGCCATTAGTTAAACTGTAAACTGCCTCTTTATTTTTGATTATTTTATTATTGTTTAAAGCACTTACATGACTAGGGTGCGTTATTTGAAATGTGTTTCTAAAATATTCTAATTTTCCAGATATTAATCTATTCCCATTTGTTGGAAGCATTTGCCTCAACATAGGATGTCTTGCATTAAAATATACTAAATCAACATTTGTATCTCCACATATACATTTAATTTTGTATGGCTGTCTTTTAAACCTTGAGGGTTCATGTTTAATAATTTTTAAATTTAATGTTACTAAAGAATTAATTTCTGCATCATGAATATTTTCATAGTATTTTCTTTCCAGAATGTTATTCGGTATGTTCCAGACAAAATGAATATTCTTATAAATACCTAATTTATTAATAATTAGTTCTAATTTTGGACCAACTCCTTTGATAGAAGATATTGAAGATAGTATGTAATTTAATTTTTCTGGTCTCATAGATTTTTATAAAATTATAAACTATATTCTATATTCAATTTATATGTCATTCAATTCACTTAAAAAAACTATAAAATATAGAGTTTCTTACTCTGGAACAAAAGAGACAGACATTTTATACAAAAGATATTTTATAAATCAGTTAGATAAATTTAGTGAAAAAGATCTTGTGGATATTAAATCATTATTTAATCAATTCTCCGATAATGAGATTTATGATTTTCTTACTTCTAAGGCACCCATTCCATTAGAATTTGATGCAATATTTAATAAAATACTTAATGAAGAATAAAAATACCATCGGTCCATCAATTCATAATGTTGAACCCTTTTTCATTTCACAGTTC
>CACLBK010000012.1 GCA_902605135.1 uncultured Alphaproteobacteria bacterium | reverse complement strand
AATTCTTTAAATGCACTTATTCTTTCAGCTTGTAATTTTGCAAATTCCTTTTTGAAGTCTCTATAAATACGAGCATGTCTTGGAATTTTTCCTTGGGTATATCCGAGTACATCGTTGGCAAATAAATATTGCCCATCACATCCAGAACCACTTCCCATTGATAGAGTCATGATATCAACTTTTTTTGTAATAACTTCTGCAACTTTTGGTGGAACTACTTCTAGTTCAACTCCAATAGCTCCTGCTTCTTGTAACTCAAGAGTGTGTTCTAAAATTCTAATCGCTTTATCTGCAGTTTTACCTTGTGCTACAAATCCTCCAATCCAAGTAGCATTTCCTGGAACTAATCCAACATGACTGTTAATTGGAACATACTCATCTCTTAATGCTCTAATCCATTTGTAACTCCAATTACCGCCATAGATAACATCTGCGCCAATGTCTAAATACTTGTGTGAAAGTTTCATTGCTTCATACTCAGAAGCTACTCTTACTGCACCTCCGGACTGCATAAAGCAAGTTGGTGCAGCCTCGCGTATTCGCTTAAGTTCATCAAAAGAATTGTAAATACCAAATTGTGGAGCATCATGAGAAGTACAAATCATATCAATGCCTGCCTCTTCAGCTGCTGCAGCTTCATCAGCATTATGAACAAACATAACACTAAGCTGTCTTTTACCTTTGCATTGCAAATAATCGTAAACTGTAAGTTTCTTTCTGCTCATAAAATCTCCAAAAAAATATTTAATCTATCTTAATGAAAATTTTGTCATTATCAACTTTAACTGGATATGTTTTTAAATCCTCACAAGCTGGAGGGCTTAAAGCTTCTCCAGATTTAATATTAAAAATTCCTTGGTGCATTGGGCATTCAATTTCATCATCCATCACCAAGCCATCTTCAAGATGTACAGCCTCGTGTGTACAAATTCCATCAGTAGCATAAAAACCATCTGTCAACCTATACACACAAAATGTTTTATCTTGATGATCAAATCTTATGAGATCCTCTTCTTCAATACTATCTGTAGACCCTACTTCAATCCAATTTTCTTCAGACATAATTTGTATATAATATCTATTTTATGAAAATAAATACAAAATAATTAAATTATTATTTTTGTATAAGTTTATTTAATTTTTGATTTTGATCAGCAAGAATTTGTTTATCTACAATAATATTTTTCTCAGTTAATTTAGAGGTTATTCTAATGTCACGACCAACTTTTCCTGCGATTCCTAGACCACAAGCTCCTCTTATATTTTTATTTTTTAGAAAAAAATAAATTACACCATTATTAATATCATTACCTCTTTCAATGATTTCATCATAATCGTCACAAATTCCAGTCAATTGAAGATTCAAATTAAATTGATCAGACCACATCCAAGGAATTGAAGTGTATTCTGTTTTTACTCCAGCAATATTTTTTCCAGCACATATTCCATGATTTTGTGCATGTTGATAAGACTCTAGTCTTATGGTTCTTTCATATAATGGATGATAAAAATTAGATACATCACCTGCTGCATAAACATCTTTAATGGAAGTTTCACAAAATTCATTAGTTACGATACCATTATCAAGTTTTAAATTTGTATGTTCAAATAACTTTACTGACGGAGCTGATCCTATGCCTGCAATTAGAAAATCTGTTTCTATTAAAGAATTATCATTTAGTAAAATTTCATAAATGCCATTTTTTTTAATTATCTTATTTATCTGTTTATTTAATATTATTTCATTTCCATATTGAATATGAGTTTTTTGAACAAGGTCAGCAATTTGTTTAGGTATAATTCTCCCCATAAGTTGACTACCAATTTCAATAACAGTTACCTTCTTTTGAAGCTGAGATAAAGATGAAGCAATTTCTAAGCCAATGAAACCGCCACCAATAATAGTTATTTTATTTTTATTTGAAACTTTTTCCTTAATAGTTTTCGCTTCTTCTAAATTTCTTAGATAATAAATATCATCGTTTAAATTATTATCTAGACTAAGTTTTTTGTTTTCAGAACCTGTTGAAATAAGTAAACTATCATAAGAGTAAAAATCATCATTTTTTGTAAAAAGTTTTTTATTTTCAAAGTCAACTTTATTAATTGATATGTTTTCAAAATCTATATTTTCATTTTTTAGTACATCGCTAGAATGAAAAAAAAGATCTTCTTGGTTTTTTTTATTCAATAAAAAATCTTTAGATAAAGGAGGTCTTTCATAAGGTAAGAAATTTTCTTCACTTAAAATTTTAATATTTGATTCTTTATCATTTTTTCTAATCTCTCTTGCAGCATAGACTGCGGCTTGACCACCGCCTAAAATTATGAAGTTTTTATTCACTTAGTTTAGGCGTTTCTTGGAACAGATAATGGAATTTGATAGTCTGGATTCTTTGCTTGTTTGATGAGCGCGGGAATAATTTCCTTATAAGCCCCCAATAGACCTTTTCTTGCAGGTGGTAATTGATCTTTAATCATAGCATGAAGTTTAGGCAAATTATGTGAGGGAACTTGAGGGAACATATGGTGCTCAATATGATATTCCATATGCCAATATAAAAAACTTAAGACAGGGTTTAAATATACTGTTCTAGTTGTATATCTGTGATCTCTTTTATCTTCTCTTAATCCTGCGTGCTGAGTAAGGCCCATAAGCATAACAAGGGTCTTTCCATAAAAATTAGGTAATAAAACATATAGAACTGGAAGCCAGCTTTGAAAGTAAACTGAAGAAGCAATACTTATGATCCAAATAGAGAGATGACTCCACGCAGATAATCTACACTTCCATCTTTCATTTTCAGGAATACAAACTTTCATTACATCTGTAGTCACACCAAAAGCATGTTTTATAGTTTCCCATTGAAGAGAATTTTTAAAGAAAAGAAAACCAGAGAAAGGAATATAGTGAGAAAAAAATACAATCAAATCTGTTGGTTTTTTTACATGTATTTCAAAATCTACAGGATCGTTAAATTGAGTATAGGTATGATGATGATAATGAGAATATCTCCATCTGATTGGTTCAAAATTATCCATAAAACTTGCTATGTAATAAAAGAAGTCATTCCAGAATTTAGATTTAAATGCAGTTCTATGACCAGTTTCATGCCAAATAGCATCGCTACATCCCCAAATATTTCCGTATATTATAAAAAATAGTAGAGACCACCAAGTTCCCCAGGTAATATAAGCTAAGTAGCCAAAAAAGAATAAGAGATGAAAAAAAAATAATCATGTGTTTGAAACCCTGCCAATCAGATTTCATACATAATTGTTTAAATTCTTTTTTATCTATATTAGCTCGATACCATTTACCTAAATTAACATCCATTATTGAAAAATAACACTTTTTGATAATCTTATAAATATAAATATTAAGTAAAATTACTGCTTGAGTGCGACCATTTTAACTACCTTAAAGTTATGGAATCTAAGCATTAATGAGTTCTTAATACTTTAATTTAATTGTATTATTGTTTTATTCACTTATAAAATAAAACATAAATTATTCGGAGGAATTATGAAAAAAATCTTTGCCGTCATTGCTCTATTTTTTGCTTTTGTATCTACTTCAGCAGTAGCAAAAAATGATTATAGCTGTGACAAGAAATTTATCTTTTTCCCAGGTGGCCCTGAAGGTGGTCCATTTGGAACAATTGTTTACAATGGTGCAGTAGCTGCAGCAGAGCACACTGGTTGTGACGTAGACTATTACTGGTCACAATGGAATTCAGAAATCATGATTAAGCAATTCAAAGAAGCTGTTGCATTACAGCCAGATGGAATTGCAATTTATGGTTTTCCAGGTGATGCAGCAATGAGACCTATTATTCAAGAAGCAAGGGAAATGGGAATTGTTATTACAACAATGAACACGCCTCTTCCTGATCTTGAATCTGAATTTAAAACTGAAGGTTTTGGTTACGCAGGTGCAGATCTTTTTGATGCTGGGTTTAATCTAGGTAAAAAAGCTGTTGATGTTTGTGGATTACAAGCTGGAGATAAAGCGTTTATTTGGGGTCTCGCAAGTATGCCAAATAGAGGTGAAAGAACTAAAGGTGCAATCGCTGGTGTTGAAGCTGCTGGTGTAGAAGTTGTATATCAAGAAATACCTGATAATGTAAACTCAGATGCATCTCAGGGAACTCCTATGTATGTTGCAACTTACAGTGCAAATCCTGATATCAAAATGGCAATTACTGATCATGGTGGGTTGACTGCAAGTTTACCTACTTACATGAAAGCTGCAGGTCATGGTACAGAAGAAGTCTGTGGTGCTGGATTTGACTTATCAGCTCCAATTGTTGACGGAATAAATTCTGGTTACATTGATGTAGTAATTGATCAACAACCATTTATTCAAGGATATATGCCAATTATTCAATTATTCCTAAGTACAAAATATGGAATGGCTGGATTAGCAATGGATACTGGTGCTGCATTTGTTACAGCTGATAACGTGGAAGCTGTTGCTCCATTAGCAGCGGTACAAATCAGATAAATTAAATAATTATAACCTGCCTTATTTAATAAGGCAGGTTTATTTTTTTATGGCAGAAGAACTCTTAAAATTAGAAAATATTTATAAAAACTTTGGGAATGTAAAAGTTTTAAAAGATGTAAATATTAAAATAAATAAAGGTGAAGTGGTTGCTTTAATAGGTGATAATGGAGCTGGAAAATCAACACTAATAAAAGTTATAACTGGTGTTCACAGTCCAAACTCAGGAAAAGTATTTTTTAAAAATGAAGAAGTACAAATTAAATCAGTTGCCCAATCAAGAAAAATGGGAATTGAAGCAGTTTATCAAGAAAGAGCATTATGTGATCAACAAGAATTATTTAGAAACATATTTGCTGGAAGAGAAATTACAAACTCATTTGGCTTTTTAGATATAAAAAAGCAGAGAAAAGAAGCTGAGAAAATTCTGCGTGATTATATAGGTTTTACCTCAAAAGCTATAACTGTTGACTCTCAAGTAATGGGATTATCCGGAGGAGAAAAACAAGGTGTTGCTTTTGGTAGATCATTATATTTTAACTCAGATTTGATTGTATTAGACGAGCCAACTATGGGTTTATCGATACAAGAAACAGAAAAAGTTCTCAATTTTGTTAAAGGTTTAAAAAAAGAAAATAAATCAGCAATTTTTATCGATCATAATATAATTCATGTCTACGGTGCAGCAGATAGATTTATTATTTTAGATAGAGGTGAAGTTGTTGGAGAATTTAATAAAGAAGATATCTCTAGAGAAGAGCTTGTACAAAGAATGATACAACTACATGAATCTGGAAAAATTAAAGTGGAAGAGTAAATGAGCAATATATTAAATAGTTATTTTGTAAAAACACATAAACTTGAAATAAGTATAACTATAATAGCATTAGTACTTTTTTTAATTTATTTTCTTGGTGCTCCTCACGTGTTTACACGGTTTCCTATTTATAGGGCTTTTATGCAATCAATGCCATTCTTTGGAATTATAGCTATATCAGCGACCTTTGTAGTAACTCTTGGTGAAATAGATTTATCATTTCCCTCAATAGTTGGAATAACTTCACTCATATTTGGAATGGTAATGACATCAACAGATGGTAATGTTTTCATTGCCTTTATATTGGCAACATCACTTGGAATGTTTGCTGGTTTAGTTAATGGACTACTTGTTACTAAAATAGGAATACCTTCAATAGTTGCCACTATTGGAACCTTATTTTTTTGGAGAGGATTAGTAAATGTTATTTCGCAGGGAAGCGGTATAGCAATAGTTGATGTAGCAGATGGAACTTGGCATCATATGATATTTGTTGAAAAATTATTTGGTAAAATACCAATGCAGTTTATTTGGTTTATAGTTTTAACAGGTTTGATGCAGTGGGTTTATCGTTATCACAAATTTGGTAATCATATTCACTTTGTTGGTGATAACAAAGCAAGTGCTCAAATGATGGGTATTAATGTTGATAATGTTAAAATTATAGCCTTTGTTCAATTAGGTTTCTTTTCTGCATTAGCAGGTATTTTTACAATGTACGAAATGCTTTATTTCTGGCCAACTCAAGGAGAAGGTTTAATGTTAACAACATTAGCAGCCGTCTTTGTTGGTGGGACTTCAGTCTTTGGTGGTAAAGGTACTATTTTTGGAACTTTTATTGGCGTATTAATTATTGGATCATTAGAATCAGGAATAGTTGCTTTAGGCTTATCTGGTTTTTATGTAAAATTTATTAACGGACTCATGATTACAGTAGCAGTAACTGTCTACGCTCTAATACAAAGAAGAAAAAATTAATAGGTAGCTCTACCGCCACTCAAATCAAAAGTTGAGCCTGTTGTGTAAGAATTTTCTTCAGAAGACATCCATGCAACTAAAGAAGCTAGTTCTTCAACTAATACAAATCTGTTTCTAGGAATTTTTGATAACATATAATCAATATGTTCTTGAGTAATTTGATCAAATATTCGTGTCTTCGCAGGTGCGGGAGTAACACAATTTACTGATATATTATTTTCAGCTAATTCTTTTCCCAAAGATTTAGTAAGAGCTATAACTCCTGCTTTTGCTGCACTATAAGGCATTGCATTAGGATTACCTTCCTTGCCAGCTATTGAAGAAATGTTAACAATACGCCCGTAATTATTCATGATAAAATGGGGAACAACAACTTTACAACAATAAAAAACACCACTTAGATCTATGTCTATAACCTTTTGCCATTCCTTAAGTGGATAATCCCATGTCTTGAAGTTTGGTCCTGCTATTCCTGCATTATTTACTAAAATATCAACTTTATTTTCATATTTAAGAGTGCTAGCAAATGCATTTTCTACACTTCTAAAATTTGAAATATCAACTTCAATTTTTTGGGTATTTTTAAGATCAACTTTATTTAAATATTCTGTATCATTATCCCATATTAATACCTTAGCTCCTGACTGTATAAATCTTTTAGTGATTGCTAGACCAAAGCCTTGAGCTCCACCAGTAACAATAGCAACTTTATTTTCTAAATTAATTTTATTCATTAGATTTGTTCTAAAATATATTCGGCTGAACTAACATTGTATTCACCATCATTTTCAATAAACTTGTTTATAATCACGTTATTATCAATTATCATTGCAAATCTTCTACACCTATAACCCATATAACTTTTGGTTTTATCAACAATCAAATCAAAATACTTTGTTATCTCTGCATTTCCATCTGCTATTCCGTTTATCATCTCTCCATCTGTATAACTAACTAACCAAGATTTCATAACATGTTCATCATTCACTGATAGACAATAAATGTCATCAATTTTTTTGTTTTTAAATAATTTATATAATTTTATATAACCTGGAAGATGTTTTTCAGAACAAGTAGGTGTGAATGCACCTGGAACACCAAATAGAATAATTTTTTTATTTTTAAATTCTTTTTGTAATGAGGAAATAGAGGATATTCCTTTTTTAATAATTGGTACATTAAAATCATCTTTAATCATATTTTTTATTTAACTTTATCGTATGTTTCAAATATTTCTTTTGCAGTCAATATTTCAGTCATAATTATACCATCTGGAAACTTAGTTGAGTAAAATGCATTAAAAGGAATACCAAATTTATTATATTTTTTTAAAAACTTATCAATTTTTTCATTTGGTTGAGTCCAGTCAGCTTTAATTAAGGTAATTTCTTGATTTTCAAAAAAATCTGAAACACTTTGTGAGTTTAAGACATTAACTTTATTAAATTTACATGTAATACACCAATCAGCTGTTATATCTAAAAATATAACTTCATTATTTGAGATTATTTGAGAAATATTTTTTGAATTAAAATCTAACCAATTATTATTTTTGTAATTTTCTTCATTATTATTATGAAAAGAACTTAACAGTGGTGTTAAAAAAAATATAATCACCAATAAGATAGTTGAAGGTAATTCATAAATCCTGAATTTTAATATTATTGATATTAAAATCAGTAGAGCTATGAACGAAATTATAAAAAAATGATTAAAATAATTATTTAGTATAATTAAAAGCCAAATTATTGTTATTAATAATAAAAGAGATAAAAAATATTTAGTATTATTCATCCATTTACCAGATCGAGGTAAGAATGAAACTAGTCTTGGAAAAAATACAATGATCAGATAAGGAACACTCATACCAATGCCCATAAATATAAATATTAGAAATAAATATATTGTTGATTGAGTAAAGGCTGCTGTTACAGCTGTTCCTAAATAAGGTGCAGAACATGGTGTTGCAAGTAATGTAGCAAAAAAACCATTAAAAAAATTTTTGGTATAGAAATTATTTCCAGAGTTTAAAATTTTAGAAGAAGAAAAAATGCTAGGCAAATTTATTTGAAATAATCCAAGAGTATTTAAAAAGAACATTGATATAATAATTAAAATAAACATTAAAAAGTAAGGTTCTTGAAATTGCATACCCCAGGAGATAGAAATATTAATTTGTTTTAAAGTAGCAAAAAATAACCCAAGTAGTAAAAAAGAGGTTATAATTCCAAGTACAGTTATCAAAAAACTACTTTTTATTTTTTTATCTTCAGTATTAATAACTGATAATAATTTGAGAGATAATACTGGGAATACACAAGGCATAAGATTGAGTATAAAACCTCCTAATAATGAAATTAACAGAATATAAAAAAGACTTGAATTAACAGATATATTTTTATCTACTTTTTCAATCTCAATAATTTCTTCAAATTTAAAATTTTGATTTTCATCATAAAAAAATATTTCTATTGGAAATTTCTTTTCACTAAATTGATCTGAGTCAAATTTAAATGAAGTATTTAATTTTTGATAATTAAGAGAATAATTGTTTATTGGATTTACAACAGGTAATCCATAAGGTGTATGAATAAAAATTTTTGGATTGTCAAAAAAAGTGTCTGTTGATATTTCTATATCGAACACAACATTTTCAAGATCTTCTTTAACATTGAGTGAAAAATTTGAAATTGGTGTTAAAGCAATGTCATTATTTAATGTTGTAGATAATACTTTTTCTATTTCAAAAAAATAATTTGTATAGTCAGCATTTCCAGGGGGTAACGTTAGAAAAATATCTGCATTACCTGGAATACAAATATGCTTACAAACTAAATAATTTATATTTAGATTTATATTTGTGGTTTTTTGATTGTCTTCAATATCAACAATCAAAGGAAAAATAACCTTATCTTTATAGCCAATTGATTTTAAACCTAATATTTCAAATTCAATTGGTTCTGGCCATAATATTTCAATATTTTTTATATTTGATGAATTATTCCATATAATTTTTTGAGGAAAGCCTCCACCACCAGGGGATTTCCAATATGTTTTCCATTCATCATCAAGTTCATATTCTAACGCTAAGATTAATTGATTATTATTATTAGACGCAGTAACTGGTGAGATTAATCGGACTTGTGATTTTTCACTAATCGACCAATCTGAAGATAAAGAGTATCCAGATGTGCTAAAAAGTCCAAGAGCGATCACAATCGCTATTTTTAATAAATTTTTAACTTTTATTACCTTGTCCATATAAAATAAATCAATACAATATTGATAAATATAAATTAAAGCGAATATATACTATATGAATTTAACTGGTCAGTTCTTAATTTCAATGCCCTCATTAGAAGATGATAGATTTGAAAAAACGGTAATTTATATGTGTGCTCACTCAAAAGATGGGGCTATGGGTATAATAATCAACAAAAAAATTGATTATGATCTTTACCCCGATTTGCTTGAACAGCTAGGTATAGATAAGCCATTAGATGATAAAAAACTTTATATCAGGTATGGTGGCCCTGTAGAAAGTGGCAGAGGATTTGTTTTACATTCTGATGAAGTAATTCAAAAAGAAACCTTAACAATAGATAAAGGTGTAGCTTTAACCAGTACTTCAGAATTTTTTGAAGACCTTTCTAAAGGTAACGGACCAAAGAATAGTATTTTAGCTCTTGGTTATGCAGGATGGGGTCCTGGACAAATTGAAAAGGAATTGGCTTCAAATAGTTGGATGACGCTAAAAGCAAACAGCGAATTCATTTTTGATGAAAAAGTTAACAATAAGTGGAATGATGCATTTAATTTATTAGGAATAGACGCAACTAAACTTTCATTATTCTCAGGCAATTGTTAATTAAAGGATAATTTCAAAAACTCTTTCTTTATCTTTATCTAAAATTTTTTTTATTTTGAACTTTGCAGTTTTTGAAAGTTTCGCCCCTTTGTTAGTCACAAATGATTTCATTTTAATTACTTCTTTTTCAGGCATTTTTCTTTCATATTTTAAAACGTGTCTTTTTCCACTAATAATAAAAGCTGTCTTCATATCTAATCTCCTTTTGTTTAAGAGAGATAAAAATATCTCTCTTAATATTTTAATAAGTATTAATCTCTAATTGAATAAGCTACTACTCCGACCTCAGCTTTATCAGTACCAAGTTTTTCAGCTTCTTCACTAATTCTTAATCCCATAATATTTTTAATTAAATATATTACAATATATGAAAAAACAAAAACAAAGATACATACTGATGCAACACCTAATAATTGAATTGAGTATGATGCATCTGGATTAGTGAGAGGGACAACTAAGGTTCCCCAAATACCAGCAAACATATGTACTGGTATTGCTCCAACAACATCGTCTAACTTTAATGAATTTAAAAAATTAGTTCCATAATACATAATAATTCCACCAACTGCTCCAATTCCAATTGCTAGTAATGGACTTGGCATTAATGGTTCTGCAGTAATAGAAACTAAACCCGCAAGAGCTCCATTCAACATCATTACTATATCGGTTTTTCCACCAATCAATCTTGTTATTACTGCGCCGGCCATACATCCACCGCAAGCTGCGAGTTGTGTATTCATGAAAATTTTTGACATTGCAGTTGCATCTTCATAAGAACCTAATGCAAGTTGTGATCCACCATTAAAGCCGTACCAACCCATCCATAAAATAAATGTTCCTAAAGTTACTAATGGAATGGAGGATGGAGCAAATGGTGTCATGTTTGCTGGTTCTCCACTCTCACTAAATCTTCCAAGTCTTGGACCTAAAAGAATTACTCCAGCTAACGCAGCTGAACCACCACAAGCATGAACTAATGTAGAGCCTGCAAAATCTGAAAATCCTAGGGAGTCTAGCCATCCTCCACCCCATTCCCAACCCATTTGAATTGGATAGATTACTCCTCCCAGAACTGCTGCAAAAGTAAAGAAAGGCCAAATTTTTATACGTTCTGCAACAGCACCAGACACTATTGAGACAGTAGCACAAACAAATAGAGCTTGAAAAAACCAATCTGAAGCGTCTGAGTAACCTGTGTCCAGAGATGTATTATCAACCCATATTGATGGTGTTCCAATGTAGCCTCCTTCAGGGACAGAATAGCCAAGATTGTAACCAATTAAATAGAAAACAATTGAAACAATTGCAAATTTTCCAATATTTTTAGCAGCAATAGTTGATACACTTCTAGTTGTAACAAGACCTGACTCTAAAAATAGAAATCCTGCTGCCATCCACATGACTAAAAACCCACAAACTAAAAAGGAGAAAGTATTGAATATATATGCTACTTCCGCATTGACCTCTGCTCTCACAGAGGAACTTAGCAGCAAAATAAAAGAAAAAATTGTAAAAAGATTTAAATATTTTTTATACATTTTTTAACTCCATATAAAATTTAAATACATAACTAACCTTTAGTTATGCATTACATCATGCTTAGCTATGGAAATTAATTACTAAGATCCGCGTTCCTTCGGTTTAACCTACTTCCGATTTGCCAAAAACAAATTGAACGATTTTATAACTTTGCATGCGTTCCTTCGACTTTCGTCTACTTCCGTCACTCGTAAAAGTGATGAACGTAAAAATGTTATATCTAAAGTTTTAGAAGTATCAACTATTACTATTATAATTAATTATTAAATTGTATTAATTTTCCAAGGTAATCTTATTAAAAAATGTACTCTCTTTTTTTAACCAAGAGTTAATCATATTAAGGAAGTTATGACTTAAATAATAGTTTTTAATTCGTTTATCATTTTGACTTTGCTCTTTAACAAAAATATTTTTTTCCAAAGCTTCATTTAATATAGATTGAATAGATGATCTTGAGCCAATAGACTTAGGTATATTAGAGCAAATTGTTTCAAATGATATTCCATTTAAAGTATTATTTTCATAAATTTCCAATGAGATGACGTGATGCAAAATCGATTTAAATAAAAATTTAGAAACATAATCTTCTGAAAAAAAGCTTGAATAAATGTTTCTTTTTTTTTCTTTAATTATATCTTTTTCAGTCATTGTAAGCTTTCTTTATTTTAATTTTTTGGGAGAGCAAAAGCTCTCCCATTTTCTAGTGATCAACAAACTATAAGGAGTTGATGTGTTAATCACTAAATTATTAGTCTCTGATGCTGTAAGCCATAACGCCTACTTCAGATTTATCTGTTCCAAGTTTTTCAGCTTCTTCACTAATTCTAATACCAAAAAGCATTTTCATGATGTACCAAACAATAAATGATACAACAAAAACGAACACGTTAATTGCTATTATACCGTAAAGTTGAGCTCCAAAACTTGCAGCACTGTTGGAAATTGGAACTACTAATGTACCAAAAATTCCAGCAAAACCATGCACAGGAATTGCTCCCACAACATCATCAATTTTTAGAGAAATTAAGAGTCTAGTACCGTAGAAGACAATTAAACCACCTACTGCACCAATAATTATAGCTAATAAAGGTGAAGGTGCTAAAGGTTCAGCAGTAATTGCTACTAGACCACCTAATGCTCCATTAAGCATCATTACAACATCTGTTTTACCAGTTACTAATCTTGAGATTAATGCACAAGCCATTACACCTGCACCAGCAGCTAAGTTAGTATTGATATAAATTGTTGCTACGGCTGTAACATCATCAAATGTACCCATTGCTAATTGTGATCCACCGTTAAATCCAAACCATCCAAGCCACAAAATAAATACTCCAAGCGTAGCTAGTGGAATTGATGAATTTGCAAATGGCTCCATAGGAGATGCTTCACCGCTATCAGTAAAACGTCCTAATCTTGGACCTAAAAGAATTGCGCCAGCTAAAGCTGCAGCAGCACCTGCACTATGTACAAGAGTTGATCCAGCAAAATCAGAGAAACCAGCTTCTGCTAAGTATCCTCCACCCCACTGCCAACCCATTTCGACTGGATAAATGAAACCAGTTAAGATCGCACAAAATATAAAGAATGGCCAAATTTTAATTCTTTCAGCTAGTGTTCCAGATACGATTGAACATGTTGTTGCACAAAATACCATCTGAAAGAACCAGTCAGAACCATCTGAGTAGCCTGTATCAACAGCACTTCCATCACTCCAAGGGATAGGAGATCCAATAAAACCACCAGCAGGAATGCCATATGCCATATTGTATCCGACTAACCAAAACATTATACCGGCTATTGAATATAAACCAATATTCTTGGCTGCAATTGTTGCTACACTTTTTGATGTAACAAGTCCTGATTCAAGCATTGCAAATCCAGCGGCCATCCACATGACTAAGAACCCTGATACAAGAAATAGGAATGTATTTAAAATGTATTGCACTTCACCATCAACTTCAGCTCTTGCGTATGAACTAAAGAGTAAGAAGACAGCTACAATGCTAATGAAATATATAGATTTTTTTAACATTAATCCTCCATTATAAATTTCACAGTACATGGCTCACATCGAGTCATGTGTTACTTTTCATGCTTAGCTATGGAAATTAATTACTAAGATCCGCGTTCCTTCGGTTTAACCTACTTCCGATTTGCCAAAAACAAATTGAACGATTTTATAACTTTGCATGCGTTCCTTCGACTTTCGTCTACTTCCGTCACTCGTAAAAGTGATGAACGTTATATTGGTTTACTTTATTATTAAATTTTATTAAGAATATTTAAGTGAAGTTTGCTATGCATATTATGCATATTACAAAAAAAACTAGAAAACAGGGAAAAAACTATTTAATTTGTGATAAATTTATCCACTTTGAATCTTTTGAACTCGAATCCACACTGGCATTAATAAATTTCATTATTTGTAAGCCATCATCTATGTTTGGTAGTATCTTTAATAATTCTTCTTTATTTTCCTTATTCTGAATAACATCTGCCGCATCTGAGTATATTTGCGCAAATGCTTCTAAATAACCTTCGGGATGACCAGCAGGAATTCTAACGTTAGCTTCAGTCCCCTCTACTTTAATTGATCCACCTCTGGTTATTATTTGACTAGACTCTCCCACTTGACTGAAAGTTGCATAGTTTGGATTCTCTTGACTCCATTTGAGTGCTCCCTTTTCTCCATAAATAGCAACCGTAAAATTATTCTCTTCACCAGTTGCAACTTGAGATATTGATAATGATCCTTTAGCTCCATTATTTAATCTAATCATTATGGAAGCATCGTCATCTAATTTTCTTCCTTCAACAAATGTTGTTAAATCCGCACTTACTGATTGTAGTTTTAATTTTGTTATAAATTCTAGTAGGTGCATGGTATGACTCCCAATATCTCCTACTCCTCCAGCAGCTCCACTCCTTGAAGGATCAGTTCTCCATTCTGCTTGTTTGTTAGAACCTGTATCCTCTTCCTTTGATCCAAGCCATCCTTGAAGATAAGAGCCCTTTACAATCCGTATTTTTCCAAGCGCTCCACTTTCAATAAGTGATCTCATGCCTCTAACAACTGGATATCCAGAATAATTATGAGTTAGAAAAAAATGAGCATCCGATTTAGATACTGCTTCAACTAATTTATGAGCATCCTCCATTGTTGAAGTCATAGGTTTGTCACAAATGACGTGAATATTTTTATTTAGAAATTCGATAGCTGGTGCTGCATGCATGTGATTTGGGGTAACAATAGATACTACATCAATACCATCATCTCTTTTTGATTCCTCTTCAGCCATGGTTTTAAAATCAGGATAACTTCTTGAAGGATCAAGACCAATTTCTTCAGCAGATCTAGCTGCTTTTTCAGGAGTTGAAGATAAACAACCAGCAACAAATTCATATTTATCATCCATTCTTGCACATAAACGATGAACTGCTCCTATAAATGCTCCTTGTCCACCACCAATCATTCCAAGTCGTAATCTTCTTTCCATAATAACTCCTTATATACCTAAGATCTTTTTATTAGCTTGCTCATCAGTTCCAGAACTTGCAAAATCATCAAAAGCTTTTTCTGTAACTTCAATAATGTGATTTTGTATAAATGGAGCTCCTTCAGCAGCACCTTGCTCAGGGCTCTTTATGCAACATTCCCATTCTAAAACTGCCCATCCATCAAAATTATAACCAGATAGTTTTGAAAATATTGATTTAAAATCAACCTGTCCATCGCCTAGTGATCTAAATCTTCCTGCTCTATTTATCCATGATTGGTAACCACCATAAACCCCTTGTCTCCCTGATGGATTAAATTCTGCATCTTTTACATGAAACATTTTTATTCTTTCATGATAAATATCAATGTGATCAAGATAATTTAAGCATTGAAGAACATAATGACTTGGATCATACAACATATTACAACGTTCATGATTATTTACTTTCTCTAAAAACATTTCAAAAGTTGAGCCATCATGCAAATCTTCACTTGGATGAATCTCATAACAAAGATCAACTCCACATTCGTCAAATTTATCTAATATTGGGTGCCATCTTTTCGCTAACTCCCCAAAAGCTTCATCTTCTAAACCAGCTGGTCTTTGAGGGAATGGATAAAGAAAAGGCCAGCACAAAGCACCAGAAAAAGTTGCAGCTGTTTTTAAGTTTAAGTTTTTCGAAGCTTGAGCCACATTCATCATTCTTTTTACAGCCCATTCTTGTCTAGCTTTTGGATTACCTTTTACCTCGTCACTAGCAAAACCGTCAAAGAGTGTATCATAAGCAGGATGTACAGCAACCAATTGTCCTGTTAGATGAGAGGCGATATCAGTAATTTCAAGATTAAAATTTTTTGCTATTCCTTTAATTTCATCACAATAATCTTTACTTGAAGCTGCTTTATCTAAATCAAAAACTGCTAAATTTTCTGCTGGTAATTGTATTCCTTTATATCCAAGTTCAGATACCCATTTACAGATACTAGGTAGTGAATTAAATGGTTCTTTATCTCCTATAAACTGTGCTAGAAATATTGCAGGTCCTTTAATTTTTTTCATACATTTTCTCCAATTCTATTTAAGCATGAAACTTTTAAGTAGTCATTAAATTTTTAAAATTTTTGTATAATTTTTGAGTATTTTTATTCATTTCTTGAATATTACTTCTGAGCAATAAATCCAATTTACTAATAGAATTTTTTCCTAAATATTTTTCTAAAGTTTTTTTTAGCTCAGGAACTTTAGACCATTTAAATATTGTGCTTTCATCAACCTCCATATGAAATTGAATACCGTAAGCATGATTTTTATACTTAAAAATTTGATATTTAGTAATTTCTGATGAACCTAATATAGTGACTTCAGAATTATTTAACTCACTGACTTCATAACTATGCCACTGTAAAGCTTTAATCTTATTATCAAAATTTTTAAAAAGTTGATCTTTTTTTTTGTTTTCTAAAATATTAATATTTAAAACTCCGATTTCTGGCGGATTAGACTTTATTATTTTACCGCCAAGAATTTCTCCTAAAAATTGGCATCCTAAACAAATTCCTAAATATGGTTTTTGCTTATTTAAAACAAAATCAGTTATTTTATTTTTTTCTTCAATCATCCACGGATATTTATCTTCCATCCACGTATCCATTGGTCCTCCTAAGCATAGCATTCCATCAAACGCATTAAGATTAGAGGGAATTTTTTCACCTTTATCTAACCTAATTATTTTTGTTTCAACTAAGTCTTCCTCCATCAACTGTGTGAAGTATCCAGGAGTTACTAATGGTGTATGTTGCAGAATAATTATCTTATTGGACATTTTGTTCTAAACTGAGTAATTTTTTTTTTAATTTAATACCTCCTCTACCAGAAAAGCCTCCCAATTTTCCATCACTACGAATTACTCGGTGACAAGGTATAATAAGTAAAAGTTTATTTTGCCCACAAACATTACCTACATACCTTGGTGATGTGCCAACTTTTTTTGCTATTAGTCCATATGTTGTAACTTCACCATATTTGATTTTAGATAATTCTTTCCAAATTTTTTTTTGTAATGGTGTGCCTTCAAAATAATAATCAATATTGAAATTTTTAAGTTTTCCAGAAGCATACGAATTTATTTGATTTTTTATGTTTGTAAAATCAGTTTTTTTATTTGATTTTCCAAAACTAAGTGAAAAAATTCTATTACGCTTTTTTTTTACTGAAATCCAACCAAGTTTAGTTTTAAAAGAAGCAGTTTCCATACAAATTCAATAACATTATTGAATGAATCTATCAAAATAATTTATATTCAATTATGGACGAAGATAATTTAAATATAGAAATTCGAAAATTTCTCAAACAAGTTGGTATTAGTTCTCAACGTGAAATAGAAAATTATATACGCAAGCAATTTGCTGATGGGAATATTAAAGTAGGTGACTCAATAAAAGTATCTATGAATTTAACATCAGAGGATGGGGAACTTAGTCACTCAATTAATGAAACTTTGAAAATTAAATAAATAATTTTTAGTATTGTTTGAAGTTTAGTTTATACGAGATTGGATTTTATCTATGCTTTCGAGTTTAGATAATGGTCCAATACTTGATATAGTTATTGGTCCCTTCACAATTTCATTGGCAATTTTTTGAACAGTCTCTTTTGAAACTTTATCGATTTTCTTTATAGTTTCAGCTGGTTCAATAATTCTATTAAAAACCAAAAGTTGTCTAGCAGCACTCTCACATCTTCTAAATGCGCTTTCTCTTCCCATCATTAAACTTGCTTTCAATTGAGCTTTACCTCTATCAATTTCCTTTTCAGTTATTGAATTAGGACTTTGATTTAATTGATCACATAAAACAGGTATGAGTTCTTGAATTTGATTTTCACCTGTTCCACAATAAATACCAAAAATACCTGTATCAGTATAAGATGAGCTAAAAGAAGAAATACCATATACGAGGCCACGTTTTTCTCTTATTTCTTGAAATAATCTTGATGACATTCCTCCCCCAAGTAAAGAAGAGTAAACTAATAAAGAATAGTAGTCATCGTTATGGTAATCTATACCTTCAAAACCAAGTAGTAGGTGAATCTGTTCTAATTTTTTATCTTCTCTATATTCTCCTGATTTGTAATTAGCTTTTTCTCTATCAGTAGATAATCCTGAAGGTAAATTAGTGCATGATTTTTTAATTGATTCAACAAATTTATCATGATCAATTTTTCCAGCTGCACTTATAATCATTTTTTTTGGATTATAATGATTCATCATAAAGTCCTTAACTTCGTTTCTTGAAATATTTTTTATAATATCAGTTTTACCTAATATTGAACGCCCCATTGGCTGATCTGGATATGCTTTTTCTTGCCAATAATCAAAAATCATATCATCGGGTGTATCTAAATACATTCCAATTTCTTGAATTATTACTCCTCTTTCTCTATTAAGCTCATCTTCAGCAAAAGCTGAATTTTGCAAAATATCTGTAAGAATATCTATTCCGTAATGAAGATCATCAGCTAAAAGTTTAACATAATAAGCTGTAATTTCCTTTGAAGTATAAGCATTTATATCTCCACCCACGTTTTCAATTGTTTCAGCAATTTGAAGAGCGTTTTTAGATGCGGTACCTTTAAAAGCCATGTGCTCTAAGAGATGAGCAACTCCATTTATATCTTTAGTTTCATCTCTACCACCAACAAAATTCCATATACCCATTGATACTGTTTCCAGTCCTGGCATATTCTGGGTTACTATTCTTAATCCATTTTCTAGTGTTGTAATTTTATGCATAATTTATTTTTTCTAAAATGAAGTTTTTTATATTTTTAGTACTATTGGGTAATATAGTCATCTTTTCCTCTTTATCAAAGAGATTGCTCAATTCTTTTGGTATATCAATTTCTTTATTAATTGCTTTATTCACAGCTTTGTCAAATTTTGCAGGATGTGCGCAAACCAAAGATACCCATGCTTCATTATCTTTTTTATCTAATAATACTTTTAGTCCTGTTGCAGTATGTGGATCAGCAATATAATTATATTTTTCATATACATATTTAATTGTTTTCAGAGTCTGGTTATCATCAATTGAGGAAGCCTTATATATTTGCTGAAACTTAGCTAAAACAGAGTCATCAAATTGATAAAAACCTTTTGATGAAAAGCTTTCAAATACTTCATTTACTCTTTTGCTATCTCTATTTAGGCTTTCAAAAATTTGCCTCTCAAAGTTACTGGAAACTTGTATATCCATACTAGGGCTATATGTTTGAGAAACAGATTTTTTTTTCATTTCTCCTGTGTCTACTATGGACTTCAAGATATCATTAGAATTAGTTGCAATATGTAAATGACCAATAGGTAATCCCATTTGTTTAGCAACAAAGGCAGAAAAGATATTGCCAAAATTTCCCGAAGGAACAATAAAATTTATTTGATGCTTATCAGATTGTAAATAAGACCAAAAATAATAAACTACTTGGGCAATTAATCGTGCCCAATTTATAGAGTTTACTGCAGTTAAAGAAGTAGACTCTTGTATTTCATCATCTACAAATAGTTCTTTGACAATTTTTTGACAATCATCAAAATTACCATCTACAGCAATATTAAAAATATTCTTATCAATTACTGTAGTCATTTGTTTTTGTTGAATAGGTGATACTTTATTATGAGGATGTAGAATAAATACATTTATATCTTTTTTTGATTTAAAAGAATGAATTGCAGCTGACCCAGTATCACCAGAAGTTGCGCCTAAAACAGTAATTTTTTTTGGAGACTTCTCTAAACTTGTAGAAAATAAGTTACCAAGAAATTGTAAAGCGTAATCTTTAAAAGCATAAGTAGGCCCATAAATTAATTCTAATAAAAATTTATTATTTTCTAATTCTACTAATGGAGCTATTTTTTCATGATTAAAATTTGCATAAGTTTCATATAAAATTTTTTGTAAATCTAATTTTTCTATATTTTCATTTACATAAGGAAAAATAATTTCACATGCCACTTCTTCGTATGATTTATTTTTTAAACTTAGTAAGTCTATTTTGGGCCAGCTTTGGGGTAAATATAGACCACCATCTCTCGATAATCCTTGATAAAGAATATCGTTAAATGATCTGCTTAGAGAATCATCTCTTGTACTTAAATATTTCATTAAAGATAGCGATTAGTAATATATTCTTTGAAATATTTAGCATTTAAAGGCGACTTTGTAACCTGTTCTAAAACCTCATTAGTTGAAAAAAAACTAGCTTTTTCATGGATATTTTTTTTAAGCCAATTTACTAAATTTGAAAATTCACCATTTTCTATTTCCTGATCTAATTCCTTTTGATCAGTTCTCAATTGAGACGCAAATTGAGCAGCAGTGAGTGCTCCTAATGAATATGTTGGAAAGTATCCAAATAATCCAGCAAACCAATGAATATCTTGTAAACATCCATCAGTGTCTTTATTTATCGATAAATTAAATAATCTATTAAATTCATGATTCCAAACATCGGGAATGTCTGCAATATTTATTTCATTGTTAAAAATTTTTCTTTCTAAATTAAATCTTAAGATAATATGCAAGGGATAGGTTACTTCATCTGACTCAACTCTTATAAAAGATTTGTTTACTCGAGTACCTAATTTGTAAAGATTGTCTGGATTTGTAGCTTTGTCTTTTATATCAAATTTATTATTTAAGGTATTAGATAAAAATTTTTTAAAAGCAAAAGATCTAGTGATTTGCATTTCAATTAATAGTGATTGACTTTCATGCATGGCCATCCCTCTAGATTTACCTGCTGGCTGATGCATCCAATCTTTTGGAAGGTTTAGCTCATATAATGCATGTCCAGTTTCATGCATAACACCATCTAAAGATGAAAATGGATTTTCATTATTATATCTAGTTGTAATTCTAACATCATTTGTAGATCCTCCACAAAAAGGGTGAACACTTTTATCAAGTCTCCCTCTTGTAAAATCAAAACCTATTTGTTTCATTATATATTCAGAAATATTTTTCTGCTTTTCTTCATCAATACTTTTTTCAAATTGAAGTGTTTCTTCTTTTTTTTGCTTATCAATAATTTTATCAATAAGTGGTGTGAGAAATTTTTGTAAATCATCAAATACTCCAGATATTTTATTTTCTTCTGAAGAAGGTTCAAATTTATTTATTAGCGCTTCATAAGGAGAAATTTTAAAAGTTTCCCCTAGAATATTAGCTTCTTCTTTCGTTAAATTTATAAGTTCTTCTAAATCTTTTTTTACTAAATTAAATTCGGACTTTTCCCTTGCCTCTTGCCAAACACCTTCACATTTAGCTGAAGATTTTGAAATTTTTTCTACAAGCTCCGTTGGAATAGCAGAAGCTAATTTATATTCTCTATCCATTTCATTTAAGTTTTTCTGATCACTGTTACTTAGATTAAGATTCTTAGAATCTTCAATTAAATCACCGACTTCAGATGATGAAATTTTACTATGACTAAGTTTTGATAAATAGGCTAATTGATCTGATCTTTGATCTCTTGAGCTGCTAGGCATCATTGTTGCCATATCCCAGTGTAAAATACCTGCAATATCTGATGTCAGTGAAGCTTCATTAAAGATCTCTTTAAGTTTTAAATATGTTTTCATTTTTTCTTCCTAAATAAATAAATTATAAAAATAATCAAAAAAGAAAAACTCATCAAAAACCATGTAATTGCATACTGCAAATGATTATTTGAAAAATTATGATTTTGAGATGATGGTAATAAGAAATTCTCTGCGTAATTACTCATATTTTTAATGAAAAACTTCTGATTTATCTTAACATTTAAGAAAGTTTGAATTTGCTCCAAATCATAATAGTACCATTCATTTGAAGAGATAGAATTCTCGGGAGTAAACATCTTTTTTTGAGTTGGATATCGGATGTATCCTAGAATTTCAGCATTTATTATTTCATTATTGTCTTTAAAATAATCATATCTGCTTTGCTTAAACCAACCTTCATCAATTAAGTAATTATTACCATGATTATCTGACAATAAACTAGCTATTCTAACACCAGAAATCCCATTCAATGTTTTAGCAGGGAAAAAAATTTTTTTACTTCTGTCAACAATTCCTAAAGTGATAACTTTAGTAAACTCATCAATGTTTGGATACTTCATTTTTCCCATTGAAAGTGAAAGTGGTTTTTGATCCTTTAGTTCATTAAATTCGGCTATAATTTTTTCTTTCCATTCCAGTCTTTGCAATTGCCAAATTCCTAAAAATATTGTCAGCGCAATACAAAATAAACTAAATAAAAAAAATTTTATGGGAAAGTTTTTAATTTATGCACCCCAAACATAAACGCAGACAAACAAGAACAACCAAACAACGTCAACAAAGTGCCAATACCATGCTGCAGCCTCTAATCCAAAATGTCTATCTGGAGTAAAATGATTTTTATAAACACGATACAAACAAACAGCTAGAAATGCTGTTCCAACCATTACATGAAATCCATGAAAACCAGTAGCCATATAAAATACTGATGGATATATTCCATCAGTAAAACTAAAATAATGATGAGCTGCCTCGTAATATTCTACTCCCTGCATAAATGAGAAGAAAATTCCAAGACCAACAGTACACCATAATGCCTGAATGGCTTGATCTCTATGACCTTCTCTAACAGCATGGTGAGCCCATGTACAAGTAGTACCTGACATTAATAATATTAATGTATTTAAAAAAGGAACATCAAGTGGATCAAAAGTTTTAATACCCTCTGGAGGCCAAATACCAACTGCACCTTCAGAGTCAAAAGTTTCTGAAAATTCTTCAATTGGAAGCTTGGGAGTCAGACTTGCATCAAAAAAAGCCCAAAAAAAAGCAACAAAAAACATAACTTCAGATGCAATAAATAAAGCCATGCCATATCTTAAACCTAACTCAACAACAGGAGTATGAACTTTTTGATAAGTAGATTCTTTAATTACATCTTTCCACCAAAGGAACATGACAGTTAACAATCCAATTGTACCCAATATTAACAACCAACTAGTTCCATAATGCATGTAGAAGACCAAGCCTGCAGCCATTGCTAGCCCGGCAATTGAAGATAAAAAAGGAAGTGGACTTGGATCAACTAAATGATAAGGGTGTTTCTGTCCTGTGCTTGTAG
This sequence comes from uncultured Alphaproteobacteria bacterium, assembly GCA_902605135.1. Taxonomy (GTDB): domain Bacteria; phylum Pseudomonadota; class Alphaproteobacteria; order HIMB59; genus CACPNW01. The sequence continues at coordinate 7,126 of CACLBK010000012.1, read as the reverse complement.
ATTTTTCCGCCATAATTATTCTATATATTTAAAAAAAGTATATGACAATGTTATCTCTTCAACATCTTTCATTGTAGGATCTTCACTGATTGATGGATCTACATAAAATACAACAGGCATTTCAACAGTCTCACCTGGTTTTAGGGTTTGTTTCTCAAAACAAAAACACTGTGTTTTTATAAAATAAGGACCAACTTTTTGAGGTAAAACGTTAAAAGTTGCAGTTCCAATATTTTCAACATTAGAGAGATTTGTTGCTTTATAATTAACAAGCATATTTTCACCAACTTTGAAATTAATTTTTTTGGGAGCTTCAAAAGACCAATTTATACTATCATTAACATCCGCATTAAATTTCAAGTTTATGTCTCTTTCTAATATTGTGTTTGAACTAAACTCAGATGTGTTTGTTTTGCCTCCAAAGCCCGTTACTCTACAAAAAAGATCATAAATAGGTACTGAAAATGCAACAAGCGTTATCATAATCAAAACTATAAAAGATAATCCAATTGCAGTTCTAATATTTGCCAACTTAAACCCCTAAAATATTTGCTTTAAATATGGTATATAAATAAAAGAAGGCAACAACACAGAGTAGGATTATTAAAGTTATTATATTTTTTTTTCTTCTATTTTTCATTACATAATCACATGGTCAATTAATAATCCAGCAAACAAACTAAAAAGGTAAAATATAGTTAATGCAAAAAATTTTAATCCCTCAGTATTTGGAATTGATTTTTTTTCTTCAGATTTTTTTAACTTAATTGCATTGTTAAGTAAAAAAAAATTTAGAATTGTTGCTATTACAAAATATATTAAACCTACTCCCCTATCAATATAAGGAAGATAGCTTGAAGCTATCAAAATTACTGAGTAATAAATAATTTGTTTTTTTGTTTCATCTATACTGCTAACATTTGGTAACATAGGAACTTTAGCTTTTGCATAATCATTAAATCTATAAACTGATAAAGCCCAGAAATGTGGTGGTGTCCAAAAAAAAATAATTACAAACATACTTAATGGCAAAAGACTAATTTCAGGAGTAACGGATGTCCATCCAATTATTGGTGGAATAGCTCCAGCTGCTCCACCTATTACAATGTTAAGCGATGTGGTTCTTTTTAACCAAAAGGTATAAATAAATATATAAAACAAAATTGTAAAAAGTAATAAGCTTGTAGCAAGTGAATTAGAAAACCATTGCATTAAAATTAATGATACTGTTCCAGTGAGAATTCCAAGAACTAAAGCTTCATTTTTTGAAACAATTCCCAGAGGAATTGGCCTCAGTTTAGTTCTTTCCATTGTTCTATCTATATCTTCATCAAACCACATATTGATTGCAGCTGAAGAACCTGCTCCTAAAGCAACTGCAACAATAATAATTAAATAATTTAAAATAGGAATCTGATCTGGTGCCAAAAACATTCCAGTGAATGCAGTGAAAATAACTAGAGACATTACTCTTGGCTTCATGAGCTCGTAATAACCTTTAGTTTTTCTTAAAAAGATATTATTGCTGTAGCCCTCCTCTAATAAGGTTTTAACCTCCACAATTATTAACCTTTAAATTTAGGAAGGGTTTCAAATTGATGGAAAGGTGGTGGAGAAGATAAAGTCCATTCTAAAGTGTCTGCTCCTTCTCCCCAAGGATTTGATGCCTCTTTTTTTCCAAAGAAAAGTGAATAAATTATCGAAAATAAGAATACTAAAGTAGCGGCAAAAGAAATATAAGAACCATAAGTTGAAACAAGATTCCACCCTGCATATGCGTCTGGGTAATCAGGTATTCTTCTTGGCATCCCAGCTAATCCTAAAAAATGCTGAGGGAAAAAAGTTACATTTACACCTATAAAAAATAACCAAAAGTGTAGTTTACCTAAATACTCATTGTATTTTCTTCCAGACATTTTTCCAAACCAATAATAGATACCTGCAAAAATCCCAAACATCGCTCCCATACTTAATACGTAATGGAAATGAGCAACTACATAATATGTATCATGCATAACAGTATCAATTCCTGCATTTGCTAAGATAACTCCTGTCACTCCGCCGAGAGTAAATAAAAATACAAAACCTATGGCGAAAAGCATAGGCGTTTCAAAAGTTAATGAACCACCCCACATAGTTGCGATCCAACTAAAGATTTTGATACCTGTTGGTACTGCTATAATGATTGTAGCTAACATAAAATATGCTCTAAGGTCCGCACTTAAACCAACAGTGAACATGTGATGAGCCCATACTATAAAGCCAATAAATCCAATTGAGATCATTGCATAAACCATTCCTAGATATCCAAAAACAGGTTTTCTAGAAAAGGTTGATATAACCTGGCTAACTATTCCAAAAGCAGGTAAGATCATAATGTAAACTTCTGGATGTCCAAAAAACCAAAATAGATGTTGGAACAATACTGGATCTCCACCACCAGCAGGATTGAAGAATGTTGTTCCAAAATTACGATCTGTCAGTAACATTGTTATAGCTCCAGCTAGAACAGGAACAGCAAGAAGAAGAAGAAATGCAGTTATTAACATTGACCATACAAAAAGAGGCATTTTGTGAAGAGTCATCCCGGGTGTTCTCATATTGAGAATAGTTGTAATAAAGTTGACTGCACCAAGAATAGAAGATGCTCCTGCTAAATGAAGAGCAAAAATTGCCATATCGACTGAAGGTCCTGGGTGTCCAAGTTTATTAGAAAGCGGTGGGTAAATTGTCCAACCGGTACCAGCGCCTGTTCCAATTGTTGCTGAAACCACTAAGAGTATAACAGCTGGAACTAATATCCAAAAACTAAAATTATTCATTCTGGGAAATGCCATATCTGGAGCACCAATCATTAATGGAACAAACCAGTTGCCAAATCCACCGATTAAGGCAGGCATTACAACAAAAAAGACCATTAGCAGTCCATGAGCGGTTATGATAACATTCCAAGCTTGACCATCTGCTACAACATCTAAACCTGGAGCTGCGAGCTCGGCTCTCATTATTAGAGAGAAATAACCACCTACTAAACCTGCTAAGATAGCAAAAATTATATATAAAGTTCCTATATCCTTATGATTAGTTGAGAAAAACCATCTCTTAATAAAACCAGGTCTATGATCGTGATCTTCGTGGCTAACTGCTTTTCCGTAACTCATATTTATCCTACTCTATAATTAGTTCATTATTATTAATTTTGTTAGACATTGCTAACTTATTTTTTTGCTCAATAATCCAGTTGTTAAAATCAGTCTCATTTAACGCTTCAATTACAATAGGCATGAAACCATGTCCGGTGCCACATATCTCAGAACACTGACCTCTATAAATACCTGGCTCATCAATGTTAAACCATGTTTCATTTAATCTTCCTGGAACAGCATCTTTTTTTACCCCAAGTGATGGCATTGCGAAACTATGTAGAACATCTCCACCTGTCACCAAGACATGAATATTTTTGTTTGCTGGCAAAACCAGATGATTATCAACGGTTAGAAGTCTAATATCACCCTCTTCTAGTTCATCATCTGGAGTCATGTAACTTTCAAATGATAGGTTATCATGTTCTGGATACTGGTATTCCCAATACCACTGATGTCCTATAACTTTAATTGTCATGTCAGTTTCAGGGATTACATCTTGTTGATATACTAATTTAAAGGAAGGAATAGCCATAAAGATTAAAATTATTACTGGAATCCCAGTCCAGAGAATTTCAATAAATGTGTTATGAGTTGTCTTGGAAGCAACAGGATTTGCTTTTTTTCTAAATCTAAAAACTACATAAAAAATAAGAAACAAAACAAAAACTGTAATTGCAGTCATCATAATTAATACAAAATTATGAAGATCATAAACATTTCTCATAACGTCACTTGCAGGTTTTTGAAAACCTAACTGCCAATCAGAAATACCATTTGCTGAAGAGGCGAATGCTAAAAATGTAACGGTTATAAAGGATAAAATGCGCATCTTAATTACTTATTGTATATACTAATAAATAAATTATTCAGTAAATTAACCAGTGATATAGTGGCAAAATTCTAGGACAGGTTGTCGCTCATTATCATTTATTCAATAACTGATTGAATAGAAAAAATTGCAGCTGTTGTTGCTGTATCGGATCGAAGAACTCTTTTTCCTAGAGAGACAGATATACATGAAGATAAAGAAGAGATAATACTTCTTTCTTTTTCAGAAAAACCACCTTCAGGACCAATAATAACAGCCCATTTTTTGAATTTTTCAGCTTCTTTTGTCAGTGCATTATAAATATTTGGTAAATTATCATCTCCTTCATCACAAAATACTAACCCCCTATCAGATGGAAAGTTGTTAACTAAATCATCAAATTTAATTGTTTTATCCAAAGTTGGAATTGACAATCTCTCAGATTGTTCTGATGCTTCAATCATATTTAATTCAAAATTTTGAAAATTTATTTTTGATTGGTTAGTATATTCTGTCAAAATTGGAATAAATCTAGAGATGCCAAGCTCGGTAGCTTTTTGAATGGTAATATTCATTCTATAAGATTTTATTGGAGCAAATATTAACCATAAATCAGTTTCTTTAGGAATATCTCTCAATTTGTTTTGTATTTGTAAAACAATGTTATCTCTATTGATTGAAATTACTTTAGATAACCATTCACCTGTAAAACCATCAAACAAATTTATGCTATCTTCTTTTTTGATTCTAAGAACATTTTTCAAAAAGTGATGCTGTTTATTTTTTATATAAATTAAAATATTTGCTGATAATTTTTTTGAGACAAATAATCGTGTTTTAGACATTTTCATTTCAATAATTAAGAATTATAACATTATATTTATATATGTGGGACAACTTAGTTGTAAAAAAAGTATTTGATTACTTTGAGTTAATCAGACTGAACAAACCTATTGGCTTTCTTCTATTAATGTGGCCTTGCTGGTTTGGTTTAGCATTACTTAAAATAGAAACTTACAAACTATTATTTTGGTATTTTCTTTTTTTTATTGGTTCTTTTTTAATGAGAAGTGCAGGTTGTGTAATTAATGATATCATCGATATTGATTTTGATCAAAAAGTTACACGTACTAAATTAAGACCTTTAGCATCAAAAAAGATTTCTATCACTGAAGCATTTTTATTATTAATAGTACTATTGGTAATTAGTTTTTTTATTCTTCTTGAGTTTAATTTTAAATCAATTGTTTTAGGTTTGGTTAGCATTCCATTTGTTATTTTATATCCTTTTATGAAAAGAATAACTTTCTTTCCTCAGCTATTCCTTGGAGTCATTTTCAGTTGGGGCGTGCTAATAGTATCAATGCAATTCAATGCGCAAATTACATTCGATTTTCTTTTATTGTATTTTGTATGTATATTTTGGACATTAGCATATGATACGATTTATGCCTACCAAGATAGGTCAGATGATGTTTTAAATAAAATCAAATCTACTGCAGTTTATTTTGATAAAAATGGTAAAAGATTTGTTCAAACATGCTATCTTATGATCTTAATTATATTGTCTTATTTTGTATGGAATTCCTCAAATTTTTTACTTAGTTCAATTATTATAGCCACTATTGTAATTTGTACGTATATAGCAATTCAGAAATGGGATATAACATCACCTTTAAGTTCAAATTATTATTTCAGACAAAATAATATTTTTGCAATTATGTTGTTTTTACTTTTACAAACTTTTTAATGTCTTCAGATAAAAAACAGTCAGTTACTTCCAGAATAGTTTTTCATTATTTAATGAGTCATAAACTCAAAATAATATTAGCTTTATTTATGATGGTTATATCAGCAGCAGCAACAGGTTTGCATGCTTGGTTAGTAAGACCTGCGCTTGATGAAGTCTTAATCAAAGGAAATAAAGAAATGTTATTTTTAATTCCAATTGCAATTATTGTAGTGACCCTCTGTAAAGGATTGGCAACATATACTCACTCTTATCAAATGAGTAAGGTTGCGCATTCTATTATAGCAAAGCTTCAAACTCAGATGTTTGAAAAACTCATGTATTTGAATATGAAATTTTATAATGATTCTAAGTCAGGTAATTTAATTTCAAGACTCATCAATGATACTTACTACTTAAGACTTGCAATAGTTAAATCTGTAACAGGAATTATAAAAGATGTTTTAGTTATTATTTTTTTACTAGGAAATATGTTTTACCAAAGTTGGACCCTAACTCTTTTTGCTTTTTTTGCATTCCCTTTAGCGATCTGGCCCATAAGAAAAATTGGTAAGAGTATAAGAAAAATTACTTACGCTATCCAAAACGAAATTGCAGTTTTTTCCAATGTGTTAGCTGAGAGCATTAAAGGTATTAGACAAGTAAAAGCATACTCAAGAGAAAACTATGAAAAACAAAGAGCTTTTGAAACAATTAGTTTCATTCAAAAATATTTTACAAAATCTGCTTTTATTAGCAATCGCTTAAGTCCTTTAATGGAATTTATTGGAAGTTTAGCTGTAGCACTCTCAATTTATGCTGGGGGTGTTTTTGTCTTAAATGAAAGTATGACAACAGGTCAATTTATGAGTTTTTTAGTAAGTCTTCTTCTAGCTTATCAACCTGTAAAGGCACTTGGTAATCTAAACATTAGTGTCCAAGAAGGACTAGCTGGAGCTGAAAGAATATTTAAACTTTTAGATACAAGCGAAAAAGATATGGAAAATATCTCTACAGAAAAAACCATAGATCTAGATGGAGACATTGTTTTTAAAGATGTTTCATTTGCGTATAACGATAATACAGTACTTGATAAAATAAGTTTAAAAATACCAAGAGGAAAAAAAGTTGCACTAGTTGGCTTATCTGGCTCTGGTAAATCTACGATAGCAAATATAATTTTGCGATTATATGATAATTATTCAGGCACTATATTAATTAATTCTAAAGATATAAAAGAATTAGATCTGACAGATGTAAGAAATAGTGTTTCAATAGTAACACAAGAAACAATTTTATTTAACGAGAGTATATTTAATAATATTAAATATGGAAAACTTGAAGCGAGTGATGAAGAGATTAAATTAGTCGCTAAAAATGCTGGAGTGAACAGTTTTTCAGAAGAATTGGATCAAAAACTACACACTGTAATTGGAGAAAACG